>JAJXSP010000028.1 GCA_021784515.1 Myxococcales bacterium
GCAGGCGAGCACGTCGCCGCCGACGCCGTAGCGGCGCGCCACCGCGAGCGCCTCGGCGAAGGTGGTGGGGTCGGGCGAGGCCGGGCCCGAGCCGATCGCCGCCGGGTCGTCGCCGATCACGTCGGAGATCGCCAGCACGCGCAGGCGCGCGGGACCGGCCAGCGCGAGCCGGCCGCCGAGCGCGCGCCCGACGTGACGCCGCACGGCGTTCATCTCGCCGATCGCCGCGCCGCCGCGAAGCAGGGCCGCGGTGGCGGCGCGCAGCCCGTCGAGCGACACGCCCTCCACCGTCGCGGCCAGGAGCGCGGAGGCCCCGCCCGAGAGGAGCAGCACCACCTCGTCGTCGGGCGTGCGCGCGGCGAGGAGCGCGAGCAGCGCCTCGGTCGCACGGACGCCGCGCTCGTCGGGCAGCGGGTGGCCGGCGACGAGGACGTCGATCCCCGGCGGGCCGGGGTGCTTGCCGACGAGCGGCCCGGCGCGAAAGCCCACCCCGAGCGCCCGCCGCGCGCCCTCGGCCATCGCGCCCACCGCCTTGCCCGCGCCGACGATCCACCTACTGGGCCTTCGGCCCCCCCGTCCTTCGGCGGGGGACCGGGGCGCACCCGCCTGACCGACGAGCGCCGCCTCGACCAGCGCCGCCCCACCGCACGCAGCGATCGCCGCGCGGGCGATCGCCTCCAGCCGCTCCGTGACGCGCTGCGCCATCCAACTCCATGGTAACACGACCATTTTCGTTGCCCCGCGCGGTCCTGCTCGCCTAAGCTCCGCGCGCTTTTTCCGCTGCCTGATCCGATCGATCCAAGGAGGCATCCCGTGAACCTCTTCGACACCCTCGCCCGCTTCAACTACGGCGAGCTCCACCTCTGCCGCGACGAGAAGACCGGGCTGCGCGCCCTCGTCGGGCTCTACTCCACGCGCCTCGGCCCGGCGATCGGCGGCACGCGCATCAAGCCCTACGCCACCGAGGCCGACGCCGTCGACGACGTGCTTCGCCTCGCCCGCGCGATGGCCTACAAGGCGGCGCTCGCGCACCTCCCGCACGGCGGCGGCAAGGCGGTGATCATCGCGCCCTCGGGCGCCTTCGATCGCGCCGCGCTGTTCACGCGTTTCGGCCAGTTCGTCGACGGGCTCGCGGGCCGCTACGTCACCACCGAGGACTCGGGCACGTCGCCGTCGGACATGGACGTGATCCGCACGGCGACCCGCTTCGTGGTCGGCTCGTCGAACGGCTCGGGCGACCCGTCGCCGTTCACCGCGCTCGGCGTGCGCCGCGGCATCGAGGCGGTGGCGAAGGGCTGGCTCGATCGCACCGACCTCAAGGGGCTGCGCGTCGCGATGCAAGGCGTCGGGCACGTCGGCGCGCACCTCGCGCGCGAGCTGGCGCAGGCGGGCGCCGAGCTGACCATCACCGACGTCGATCCGGCGCGGCGCCAGGCGGTGGCCGTCGAGCTCTCCGCGCGCGCCGTCGAGCCCGACGCGATCTTCGACGTGCCGTGCGACGTGTTCTCGCCCAACGCGCTCGGCGGTGCGCTGAGCGAGGCGACGATCGGGCGCCTCAAGTGCCGCGCGGTGTGCGGCGCCGCGAACAACCAGCTCGCCACGCCGGCGATCGGCCGCGCGCTGCACGAGCGCAAGGTCTTCTACGCTCCCGACTACGCGATCAACGCCGGCGGCCTGATCAAC
Source organism: Myxococcales bacterium (assembly GCA_021784515.1). GTDB lineage: Bacteria > Myxococcota_A > Polyangia > Palsa-1104 > SHYY01 > SHYY01. The sequence goes on from JAJXSP010000028.1 coordinate 1,684, forward strand.
GTCGCCGTCGAGTGGGCGGGCTACGACGCCGCCCGCGCGCGCCGCGAGACGCTCGCCATCCACGACACCATCGCCGCCATCCTCGAGCGGTCGCGCCGCGAGGACACGCCGCCCGGCGAGATCGCCGACCGCATGGCCGAGGAGATCATGGCCGCCGGTCCGGCGAAGTAATTCCCTCCGAGCCCTCGTCCTACGCCGCGCACGCGGCGATCTCCCACTCCAGATCTTCGACGGCGGGGCGCGCGTATCACGGAACCGTGAGCACGCGCCGTTGTCCTCTCCTCGTGCAACAACGCCGCGGTGTCCGAGCGGTCCTCGTCGGCTGGGGCGCGCTGTTCGTGGCGCTCCTCGCGCTGGTGATCGAGTGCCATCGACCGGTGGTGGCGACGGCGAGTGCGCCCGAGGTGGTGGCGGGCCGGGCGCCCGCTGCGTTCGCCAGCGATGGGACGAGCGGCCTCCCCGAGGCGCGCGCGGCCTCGCCCGGCGTGCGGCGCGTGGAGGCCTCGGGCGAAGCGTGCGTGCTGAGCGGGATCGTCTTCGGGCTCGACGGGCGGCCAGCCCGCGGCGTGGAGGTGGCGGCCATCCCGGCCGCCGCCGCGCTCGCCCGCGACGACGAGGAGTCCCCGCGCGACGACGAGGTCCACGCGCTCACCGACGAGGACGGCGAATTCCGCCTCGAGGTCGGCCCCGGCGACTACTCGCTCTCGGGCTACTTCACCGATGGCCAGGAGGAGCAGGCGACCGAGGTGATCGATCCAATCGCGCTGCGACCAGGCGAGGGGCTGGCGGGGCTCGAGCTGCACCTCCGCCCGGGGCTCGCCATCGCGGGGCGCCTGCTCGGCCTCGACGGCGACAGCCCCTCGGGGATCGAGGTGTGCGCGCGCGTGCACGCGGGCGACACGAGCTGCGTCAGCCGCGCGAACGCCGACGAGGAGGGCAACTTCACGCTCACCGGCGTCCCGGCGCACGCGGTGATCCTCGTCGCGCAGCAGGGCGCGCGCGTGGCGATGACCGCGGCCGCGCCGCCCGCCCGGGGGATCGAACTGCGCTTCCCGCCGCAGCCGGTGGTGACGGGCCGGGTGTTGGACGAGGCGGGCGCGCCGGCGCCGGGCACCTCGGTCACCGTCGAGAGCGAGCACGGGATCGCCATGGTCACCGCCGACGAAGAGGGCGCCTTCCGCGTCGCGCTCGACGCGGGCGGCGAGGTGACGGTGTCGGCGCGCGGCGAGGCGGGCGCGACGGAGCCGGTCCGCATGGCGATCGCCGCGGCCCGCGACCTCGTCCTCGCGCTGCGCCCCGGCGCGACGCTCGTCGGGCGGGTGGTGGTCGCCGGCAGCGGCGAGCCCTTCATCGACGGCGACGTGGAGCTGTTCGACGGCCAGCGCCCGGTCGCCACCGCGCCGCTCGACGCGGCGGGCGAGTACCGCGTCGAGCACCTGCTCGCGGGTCGCTTCCGGATCGCGCCGTCGAGCACGCGGATCGCGTCGCCGCCGTCGGTGGAGGCGGTGGTCGGCGCGGGTGGCGAGGTGCGCGCGGCCGACCTGCGCGTGGCCCGCGGGCGCCTCCTCCGCGGGCGCGTCGTCGACGAGTCCGGCCAGCCCGTCGAGGGCGCCGAGGTGGACGTCCTGCCCGCCTCGGGCGGCTTCGTGCCGACGGCCGCAGGCGAGACCGGCCCCGACGGCGCCTTCACGCTCCCCGGGCGCTACGCGGGGACGATCGCGCTGCGCGCCTCGGCGAGCGGCCGGATCGGCGAGCGCGCGGAGGCGAGCGAGCGCCCCGGCGTCGACGAGCAGGTGGTGGAGCTGCGCGTCTCGCCCGAGGCGTGGGTGTCGGGCGTGGTGCGCGGCCCCGAGGGCGCCCCCCGCTCGGGCGCGCGCGTCTCCTGCGCCGGCAGCGAGCGCACCACCAGCGGCGCCGGGCGCTTCTCGCTCTCCTGCCCGCTCTCGACGGGCGCGCTGCGGGTGGACGACGGCGCCACGCGCGAGGTGCCGATCGCCCTGCGCCCCGACGGAGAGGTGTTCGTGGAGGTCCGCCTCTGACGATTGCTTGCGACGGCCGCGCCGTGCTCCAATCGCGCGAATGAGCGCCGCCCTGCCGCGCCTCGGGCGCTACGTCGATCTCGTCCTGCTCGGTCAGGGCGGAATGGGTGCGGTCTACCGCGGGCGCGACCCCGACCTCGACCGCCCGGTGGCCATCAAGGTCGTCCTCGACGCGTCGCCCGACTTCGTCGAGCGCTTCCGTCGCGAAGCGAAGGCGGTGGCGCGTCTTTGCCACCCGAACATCGTGCAGGTCTACGACTTCGGGCAGGACGACGCCGGTCACCCGTTCTTCGTGATGGAGCTGGTCGAGGGCCGGCCGCTCGACCGGCTGCTCGAGGAGCGCGGGCCGCTGTCGCCGGCGGAGGCGACGGCGGTGCTCGCGCAGGCGGCGGCCGGGCTGCAAGCGGCGCACGACGCGGGCATCGTCCACCGCGACATCAAGCCCTCGAACCTCATCCTCGACGGCAACGGCCGCGTGAAGCTGGTCGACTTCGGGATCGCGCGCCTCGAGAACACGCCGATGCTCACCACGCCCTCGGCGCTGCTCGGGACGCCGACGTACATGTCGCCCGAGCAGGTGGAGGGCAAGCCCGTCGACGGGCGCACCGACGTCTACTCGCTCGGCATCTCGGCGTTCCACCTGCTCGCGGGCCGCCCGCCCTTCGACGCGCCCGAGCCGATCGCCTGCGCGCTTTTGCACCTGCACGCGCCGCTCCCGTCGCTGCGTGAGCGCTCGCGCGAGTCACCGATCGCGCTCGCCGCGCTGATCGAGCGCATGTGCGAGAAGGATCCCGGCAAGCGGCCGCAGTCGGCGCGCGAGGTGGCCGAGGAGGCCGAGGCGATGGCGGCGCAGCTCGGCGGCGCGTCGCGGCCGCTCGCCGCTATGGCGCAGACCGGCGCCGTCGCCGTCGCCGCGGGCTCCTCCTCGACGGTGCCGCCGACGCGCGCGGGCGGTCGCGCCGAGCCCGCGCCCGACGCGCCATCGCGACCGGCGATCCCGATGGCGGCGATCGGCGGGGTGAGCGCGCTGATCGCCGCGGCGGCGGTGCTCGGCATCGTGGTGCTCACGCGCCAGCCGCATCCCCGGCCGGCGGTGCCGCCTCCACCGATCGAGAAGAAGGTGGTCAACGTCGCGGGCGACGTGACAGCGCCCGCGCACGACAACGGCCCGATCGTCGAGCACGCGGCGCGGCCCTCGACGGGCCCGGTGCGCGTCGCGGTGCTCACGTTCAAGAACCTCGGCAGCGACAAGGACCTCGACTTCCTCGTCGAGGGCATCGGCGAGACGGTGCTCACCACGCTCGCCGGCTCCTCGCGGGAGGTGTCGCTGCTCGAGCGCAATCAGGTCGGCGCCGAGACCGGCGAGATCGACTTCGGCCAGACGAAGTACGTCGACCGGGCGACCGCCGCGGCGCTCGGCCGGATCTCCGGCGCCGAGGTGGCGGTGCAGGGCGCCTTCCAGCGCGCCGGCAAGACGGTGCGCGTCTCGGCGCGCTTCGTCCGCATCGACAGCGGAGAGATCCTCGACACCGCGACGATCACCCGTCCGGCGGCGCGCCCCGCCGAGCTGTTCGCGATGCAGGACGCGGTGGCCGACGACCTCAAGGCCCACATCCTCGGCGTGGCCCGCCGGGTGCGCGCCGAACGCTGATCTCGGAGACGATTTGACACCGTCGGTGGGCGTCGGCGAAGATCGCTTCCCATTTCCCTCACTGGAGGTTCGCTTGGGCTCTCCTCGTCAAGGCTCCCCGGCGCGCGCGGCGTTGGTGTTCGGCGGCCTCCTTCTCGCCGCGGCGGCTTCCGGCTGTGCCTCGGCGAACCCGAAGGCGCCCGGCGGCGACGAGGGCGTCACCTGCGACGGCCCGTGCGCGCCCCCCTGCAGCGGCGACGGCGACTGCAATGGTGGCAGGCACTGCGACACCAAGCAGGGCGTGTGCGTCCCCTGCCTCTCCGATTCGCACTGCCCGCCCGGCGAGGTCTGCTCGCCGTCGCGGTCGTGCGTCCCGGGCTGCAGCATGGCGCACCCCGACTGCGGCGACGCCGGCGTCTGCGACCCCGACACCAACACCTGCGCCCAGTGCCTGATGGACTCCGACTGCACCGATCCCGCGACGCCCCGTTGCGACACGAACCAGCGCAAGTGCTTCCCCTGCCTGCCGACCAACGACAACTGCGGCCATGGCAGCTACTGCGAGCAGAACGGCGGCTCGTGGGCCTGCGCGTCCGGCTGCAAGGACGACACGGACTGCACCGGCGCGATCCTCGACGGCGGCGCGGGCGACGGCGGCGCGAGCGACGGCGGCGCGAGCGATGGCGGCGCGAGCGACGGCGGGATGGCCTTCGTTCCCGGCACGCACTGCGTCCAGAACCGCTGCTCCGATTGCAAGATCGACACGGACTGCCCGCTCGGAAAGATCTGCAAGTCGGGCGCGTGCACCGCCGGCTGCAGCAACATCCAGGGCTGCCCGGCGCAGCTCGCCTGTTGCGCCGGCCAGTGCGCCGACACCACCCTCGATTACCTGAACTGCGGCATGTGCGGCCACGTCTGCATCAACGGCAACAACTGCTGCAACTCGCAGTGCACCAATCCCCAGAACGACGTGATGAACTGCGGCGGCTGCGGTGTCACCTGCACGACCCCCAACGGCGTTCCGGGGTGCGCGGCGCGCCAGTGCGTCATCGCCGGCTGCAACCCCGGATTCGCGCACTGCACGGCGGACGTTCGCAATGGCTGCGAGACGAACATCGGGGACAACGTCAACAACTGCGGCACGTGCAACAATCCCTGCTCGGTGCCCAACGGCTCTCCGAGCTGTCTCAACGGCCTGTGCGGAGTGGCCGGGTGCAACTTCGGATTCGGCGACTGCGACGGCGACCCCAAGAATGGCTGCGAAACGCTGACCGCCACCGACCCGAACAACTGCGGTGGGTGCAAGGCGAAGTGTGCGGTCCCCAATGCCTCGGCCCAGTGTGTTCTCGGCATGTGCCAGGTCGGCACGTGCGCCCCGGGCTACATGGACTGCAACAATGACCCGCACGACGGCTGCGAGGTGGACATCACCAGCAACCCGAACCACTGCGGCGGCTGCAACACCGTCTGCCTCTTCCCGTCGTGCGTGGCCTCTGTCTGCGCCTGCAACAAGATCGACGTCGGCGCCAGCTGCGGCACGGCGACGGCGGCGGCGCAGCAGGCGCTCGGCATCGGCGGCTCGACCCAGGTGAGCGCCAACTTGATCCAGCAGGGCTCCGAAGCCTGGTACGAGGTCTCGTTCGCCAACAACACCGACACGCGCTACCACCCGAAGGTGACGTTCGCGGCCAACCCGAACAACGAGTTCCAATTCGACATCTACGCGGGCTGCGGCCAGCTCGTCCCGTGCGGCGACGGCAACTCGTCGAACGGCCGCACCACCTGGGAAGTGAGCTACAACGGACCCAACCCGGGCGCGGACCCGAACAGCCACTTCGCCCCCGTCCCGGCCGTCGGCGCCGGCGGCTCGATCCTGATCCGCGTCTTCCGCCCGAACGGTCCGGTCACCTGCGACACCTTCACGCTGACGATCTCGAACTGATGCCCTGACGGGACGACGTCTCGCAGCCGCTCCCGCGAAGCACCGGTCCCGCAGGGGTCACCGGCCGGATGCCCCACGACAACGGGCCAATCCGGCGGATCGCTCTGTCGAACGACTCGACGCTGAAGACTTCAGGACGCACCACTCGAAGAGATTCGTGTTCGCGGAGGGGCCGACATGTGGCGTCGGCGTGGGAATGGTTCAGCGATCCGTGGCTGGGCGGGAGGGAGAGCGAGGAACCAGGGCCCGATCAGGAACAACTTGCTCAGTCTAGCCGCCGATCCATCCCGACCGACTTCGTTGCTCGTCGGTCACTTGCAGAGAGCAAGCTCCCTCCTCGCGCCTCGCCGGATCGGGCGCCTCGACGCCCATCCTTAGATCAACTTGTTCCTGATCGGGCCCCTAGTTGATGTTGACCGTGGCGCCCTTGATGGTCATGGTGCCCGACGACTGCACCGTCCCCGAGCCCGACGCCTTCATTTCCATGTTCGACGAGGCGGTCATCTTGTAGTTGGTGCCGACGGTCATCTTCGTCTCCTGGTCGCTCTTGGTGACCAGGTTCTTGCACTCCAGCGTGATCGTCTCCTTCGCCTTGAGGAGCATGTCGCCGGTCTTCGTCTCGATGGTGATCTTCTTGTTCTTGTTGTCGATGAGGATGTAGTTCTCTTCCTTGCCGTCGTAGATCTCGATCTGCGTCGGCTGGTTGTCCTTGTCGTTGAGCACGATGCGGTGCTTCTGCCCCGACGAGAGGACCACGCCCGGCTCGCTGGCGTTGTCGTTGAACACCAGCTCGTGCTTCTTGCGCGTGCTGATCGAACGGATGTCGTTTTTCTTCGCCTCGGTCTTGAGCTTGAACTTGGCGTCGTTCGACTGGTAGCGGTTGGTCTTCGACGAGGCGTCCTGGTTCGAGTAGGCCGGCTTGTCGACGCCGTTCCAGAGCGTGCCGAGCACGATCCCCGAGTTGAAGTCGCCGTTCAAGAACACGACGACCACCTCGTCGTTCACCTCGGGCAGGAAGAAGGCGCCCATGCCCTCCTTGCTCGCGCCGAAGGTGGCGATGCGGCACCACCAGCTCTGGTCGTCGCCGGGCAGGGTGGGGAACTTCACGCGGACGCGGTAGTCGCCCTCGGTGTGCACGTTGTCGGTGACGATGCCGACGTAGGCCCCGAAGATGTTGGCGCTGTGCAGGTGACCGAACTTGCTGTCGTCGTAGAACATCGGACGCGTCCTCCGGGGTTCGTTGCGGTTTCCTACCCGGGTAGGTTATCGGAAAAAGCGCCGTGAAGTTGCCCGACCGACCGCTATAATCGCGCCGCTCGGTCCCTCGCTCTCCGAAGGGGGCCAGCCCGAGGCCACGCATGTCGATCCCGCTCGCTCCCGACGAGAACGTGTTCTACCCGATGCCCTACGTGGAGGGCGAACCGCACCTCCTCGTCATCACGAACCAGCGCGTCGTGCACTTCGGCGACGAGGGCAAGCAGGAGATGCCGGCGCGGCAGATCCAGTTCGTGGGGCGGCTCTCGACGCGCCCGCTGGTGGCGCTCGGCGTGGTGCTGGCGCTGCTCGCCCTCGGGCTGGCCGGGTTCGGCGTGTACCTCGTCATCACATCGGGGCTGCTCGCCTCTGCCAAGGCGGTGGCGACGGCGCCGGTGGCGGGCGACGACCCCTCGCAGCCGCAGCCCGAGGAGGGCGCCGCGGCCGACGACCCGTCGGGCGCGCCGGCCGTCGCCGCAGACGCTCCGTCCACCGGCAGCAAGGTCGGCGCGGTGGCGGCGACGGTGGGCGGCCTGGTGCTGCTCCTCGTCGGGGCGCTGATGACGCGCGTGCAGCGACACTTCGTTCTACTGCGCGGCGGACCGATGGCGATGCAGATCCGCGCCAAGGACCCCGTCGAGCAGACGCAGATCCTCGCCACCGTCGGCGCGCTGCAGTCCTCGGCGAAGGGGGCGCCCGCGCCCGCCGCGCCGGCGCAACCGGAGAAGAAGAAGGTCGAGGTCGACGACAAGGGCGACCCGGTCAAGGCGCTGCAAGACCTGGCCGCCGCGCGCGCCGCGGGCAAGGTCAGCGACGACGAGTTCGATGAGAAGCGCGAGATCCTCCTCGCGCGGGTGCGCAACCGCCGCTGATTACCGCCGGCGTGCGCGCAGCCAGTGCACGCGGTAGGTGACGGCGCCGCGGGCGTCGCGGCGGAGGCGCCACGGAAGCTCCGCCTCGTCGTCGATGGCGTAGCGGGCGCGCAGCCCTTCGCCGCGCTCGAGGATGGCGCGCACGGCGCCGGCCGGATCGGCCCCGCCCAGCCGCGCGCCCTCGTCGACGATCCCGCTCTGCCAGGCGTAGGGCGAGGCGAGGAGCAGCTCGCCGCCGGGAGCGCACAGGCCGTCCATCACCGCGAGGAGCTGCGCCGGCGTCGCGACCGAGTCGAGGAGGTTGCACGCCGCCACGCGATCGAACGAGCCCGGGGCGAGCGGCGGATCGAGCGCGTCACCGACGAGGACCGTGACGCCCGGCGTCGGCTCGACCTGCACCCGCGCCGGCGTGTAATGGCGCCCGGCCACGCGCCGTGCGTAGTCGAGCGGCGCCCCGGCGAGCACGCGCCGCGCCCGCCGCGCCGCCCCGAAGTGCAGCTCGACACCGACGGTGAGCGAGGCCCCGCGCGACAGCTCCCGCAGGCCGCGCCCCAGGCTCGACCCCAGCTCGACGGCGCGCGACACCTTCACCCGCGCGCGCTCGACGAGCTTGTCCGCGAGCGCCGAAAAGCCCGCGCCCTCGCCGGGCCCGTCGGGCGGCGGCGTCGCCGCGTCGCCCCAGTGGGCGTCGGCGTAGATCGACACGTGCTCGGCCAGCCGCGCGAGCGGCTCCTGATCGGGCACGCCCTCGACGAGCGCACCGACGAGCGCCGGCGGCAGGTCGCGCTCCACCACCTGCACCGCCTCGCGGACGAGGTAGTCGCCGAGGTGCGGCAAGAGAAGCGGCACGCCGTCGATGACCGGGTAGCGTCGCCCGCACGCCTCTGCCGTGCACGCGAGCAGGCCGGCGATCACTTCGTCGCCCGCCGCCTCGTACTGCTCGACGAGCGTGACCGTCGACAGCTCCAGACCGCGCTCGCTCCGCCGCCGGCAGGCGGGGCAGATCATCGGCAGCTCGTCGGGCAGCCTCGCGCGCACGCCACCTTATAGCTTCAAAACGCGAGGCCGAGCGAGCGTCGCCGTCCTTCGGACGGGCGCCCAAGGTCGAACACGCCCGCGATCCGCTCGCTGCAGGCCGCGCACGCACCGTCGCGCGACGGCCGCGCCGCCAGCCCCACCGGCGCCACGCGATACCCGTCGCGCTCGATCGCCGCCGCTCCGCAGCGCGGGCACCACGTCGTCTGCCCGTCGGGATCGCTCACGTTGCTGGTGTACACGTAGCGCAGCCCGGCCTCGCGCGCGATCGCCCGCGCCCGTCGCAGCGTCGCGGGCGGCGTCGGCGGCACGTCGAGCATCTCGTAGTCGGGGTGGAACGCCGTGAGGTGCAGCGGCACGTCGGGCGACATCTCCGTCGCGACCCACTCGGCGAGGCGCCGCGTCTCGGCCGGGTCGTCGTTGTGCCCGGGGATGATCAGGTTCGTGATCTCCACCCACACCTTCGTCTCGCGGTGCAGCCAGCGCAGCGTGTCGAGCACCGGCTCGAGGTGGGCGAAGGCGACGCGGCGGTAGAAGTCCTCGGTGAACGCCTCTTCAGCGTCGGCGCAACAGCATCGCGCCCGCCACCAGCAGCGCCACCGTGCCGAGCGCGACGAGCGGGTGGGCCCGCACCGCCCCGATCAGCCGGCGCTCCAGCCGCATGGCCCGCCGCGGGAGCTGCACCATCGCGGCCAGGCGCGCCTCCAGCTCGCCCACCAGGCGGCGCACGTCGCCTCGCAGCCGCGCCACCTCGGCCGCCAGCTCGGCCGCATCCTGCGTCACCGGAACCAGCGCGTCGCTCATCACGTCTCCGCTTCGCCGAGGGGTCGCGCCCGGATGGGCGGCGACTTGAGCATCGCCGCGGTCTCCGTCGCCTCGTGGATCAGCACGTCCGGTCGCGCCGAGCGCGCCGCCTTCACCGTCCGTTCGCCGAGGAGCAGCGCCGCCACACCGAAGATCCCGACCCCGCACAGCGCCGCCAGCCAGCCCGGCATCACGCGCGAGAGGCCGAGCACCGCCGCGATCAGTCCGCAGCACATCGCGGCGATCCCCGCCAGCGCGGCGGCCCCGCCCAACTCACCCGCAATTCGACCGCGGTGCAGCTCCGCGCGCCCCTCGAGGCGCGCCAGCTCGACCTCCTTGTGCGCCAGCTCCCCCACCCGGTCTACCAGCTCGCGCGCCAGCTCGAAGGTGCCGGCCTCCTCCTTCGGATGCGACGACCGCTCCATATCGACCAAATCGGTGCAATCCGATCGCCAACCCCGGAATCAGGGGCCGACCGGCGCGCTGGCCTCCAGCGGCATCGGCGCCCGCGGAAAGGTTTTCCGCGTGATCGGATCGAGCGTCGTGATCACGACCAGGATCACCGCCAGCGCCACCGCCACCGACGGCACGAGCCGATTGGCGAACCGCTGCTCGACGAGGTGCATGAAATAGGCGGCGACCAGCAGCGCCTTCAGCGCCCCGATGAGGATGGCGATCGCGTCCTGCCACCCTCCAATCGGCAGGAACGACAGCCCGAACGACAGCACCGCCAATCCCATGAGCGCCACGTAGACGATGCCGTAGTGCCAGAACGACGGATGCCTGGTCTCCATCCCTCCGCCTTCACCCCCGCATGAGGTAGAACGCCGGCCACAGGAAGATCCACACGATGTCCACGAGGTGCCAGTACAGCGTGGCCATCTCGAGGGTGACGTGGTGCTCGGGCGTGTACAGCCGCCGCCCCGCCTGCACCGCGAACCACCCCAGCACCGCGATCCCAATCACCACGTGGATCGCGTGCAGGCCCGTCATGATGAAATACAGGGTAAAGAACACCTTTGCCCCGAATTCCTGCATCTCGCGATTCCGGTAGTGCAGCCCCGGCAAGATGCCCTGGTGGAAGTGCTGGCTCCACTCGATTCCCTTCAGCAGCAAGAACACGCAGCCGAGCAGGATGGTCAGGCCGAGCAGCGGCGCGATCAGCTTGCTCCGCGCCGCGCGCGCCGCCCACACCGTGAGCGCCACCGTGAAGCTGCTGGTGAGGAGGATCAGCGTGTTGATCGTCCCGATGGCGAGGTTGTTGTGGCCCACCGCCGCGACGAACTCGTGGCCGTACATCGCGCGGTAGGCCGCGTAGAGCGCGAACAGCCCCCCGAACAGCGTCACCTCGCTCCCCAGGAATCCCCACATCCCCAGTCGGGCGGCGTGGTCCTGCTTTGCGAAGGTGCTGAACTGCTCGGCGAGGCGATGGCCGTTCATGCCGCCGTCTCCGACGGTGGGAACGACCGCTCGCGCGACTCGTGCTCGCTGAGGACGTAGCAGTACGGGTCGCGCCGGATCACCGGCGTCTCCTCGAAGTTGTGCGTGATCGGCGGCGAGGCGCTGAGCCATTCATAGGAGCGCGAATGCCAGGGATTCGCAGTCGCGGGCTTGCCGTACTTGAGCGCCACAACCAGGTTGCCGAGCGCCAGCAGCATCGCCGAGCCGAGCAGCCAGGCGCCGCCGGTGGAGAGCACGTTGAGGAACTGGAAGTGCGCCGGATAGGCGTAATAGCGGCGCGGCATTCCCAGGTTCCCGAGGAGGAACTGGGGGAAGAAGGTGAAGAAGAATCCGATGAACACCGCCGCCGAGGCCAGAAGGCCCACGCGCTCGGAGTACATGCGACCAAACATCTTTGGGAACCAGTAATGGGCCGCGGCGAGGAACGCGGTGATGGTGCCGCCGACCATGATGAAGTGGAAATGGGCGACGATGAAGTACGTGTCGTGCCAGTGCACGTCCAGCCCCTGCGTGGCGACGGCGACGCCGGTCATCCCGCCGAAGATGAACAGGAAGAGAAATCCGAAGAAGTAGAGCAGCGGCGTACGAAAGGCGATCGATCCCTTGTAGAGCGTCCCCGTCCAGGCGAACACCTTGATCGCCGAGAAGATGGCTACGAACATCGACAGCCCGCCGAAGATCCCGGCGTCGAGCTCGCTCATCCCGGCGACGAACAAATGGTGTCCCCAGGAGAGGAAGCCCACGAATGCGATCCCCAGGCTGGAGATGGCGATCGCGGTGTAGGAGGCGGGCCGCCGGTGGGCGAAGGTGGGCACCACCTCGCTGATCACGCCCATCGCCGGCAGGACCATGATGTACACGGCGGGGTGCGAATAAAACCAGAACAAATGTTGAAACAGCACCGGATCGCCGCCGATCGCGGGGTTGAAGACGCCGAATCCGAACAGGTGATCGATCGCCACCAAAACGAGCACCAGCGCCAGCACCGGCGTGGCGAGCAGCATGATGATGCTCGTCGCGTAGATCCCCCAGGCGAACAGCGGCATTCGCATCCAGGAGATCCCCTCGGCGCGCAGGGTGTGGACGGTGGCGATGAAGTTGATGGCGGTGAAGATGCTGGAGAAGCCGAGGATGAAGATACCGGCCACCACCGGAGCGACGGCGGTCTTCGTCTCGGCGGAATACGGTACATAGAAGGTCCAGCCGGTGTCGGCCCCGCCGGCGACCATCCCCGCCAGCACCACGATGGCGCCGATCGCGTAGACGTACAGGCTGGCCAGGTTCAGGCGCGGAAAGGCGAGGTCCTTCGCTCCCAGCATCGGCGGCAGCACGAAGTTGCCAAAGATGTTCGGGATGGCGGGAATCATGAACAGCCACACCATCGTGACGCCGTGCATGGTGAACATGCGGTTGTAGGTGGTAGCGTCGATGATCGTCCGCTCGGGGGTGAGCAGCTCCGTCCGCAGCACCAGCGCGAAGATCCCGCCGAGGAACAGGAAGGTGACGATCAGGACATAGAACATGATCGCGATCCGCTTGTGATCGCGGGTGAGCAGCCAGGAGGCGATCCCCGAGCCGTCGTGCAGATAATCCGGCGCGGGGGAATTCTGGGCGGCGGGGGCGGCGGCGCTCATGGTCGGATCTCGATTCGGCCTTGCGGCGGGGGTTGGATCGGGTGTCCCGGAATCGGCGTCCCCTGCTCGCTCGGCAGCACGAACCCGGGCCGCGTGTCGGGCGGCCGCGTGCCCAGCTCGCGCGGCGGCTGCCCCATCTCGCCCGGCGGCGGCGTCCCCGACGGGCGCGGCGCCACCGACCCCCGCCCCTGATCCGGCGCCGGCGGCACCGGCGAGAGCGCTTTGACGTACTCGATGATCGCCGCCGTCTCGGCCGGCGAAATCAACCCGAGATAACTCGGCATCACCGGCTCGAATCCCTGGTGGACCTTGGCCAGCGGGTCCATCATCGACTCGGTGATGTAGGCCTCGTCGCCGACGACCTCCTCGCCATTTTCGAGCGGCACGCGGGAGAGATAGAGCCCCGCGAAGGTCGGCCCGATGTGGCGCGATCCGTCGACGGAGTGGCAGCGCAGGCACCCGAGCCGCGCCGCCGCCTGCTCGCCGAGGCGCACGAGATCGAGCTGCTGCGCGGGCGCGAACATCTGCCAATTGCCGGGCGTCTCGGCCATCGTGTAGGGCTGTCCCGCGATGCGTGCCGTCGGTGAGGCGCGGCCGATGAAGCGGTCCCATTCCGGCGCGGCGAGCGCGATGATCTCGGCCCGCATGGTGGAGTGGTAGGTGCCGCAATACTGGGTGCAGAGCACCTCGTGGCGGCCCGGCGCGATGACGTTGAACCAGACGGTCGTATAGCGGCCCGGCACCACGTCCTGCTTGATTCGGAAATCGGGGACGTAGAAGCTGTGAATGACGTCGCGCGAGGTCATCACCAGCTTCACCGGCCGTCCGGCGGGGACGATCAGCGTCGCGATCTCCTGCGCGCCGGCCTCGGGATAGGAGAACTTCCACATCCACTGTTTGGCCGTCACGTAGACCGTCATCGCGTCGCGCGGCGGCACGCGGAGGCGGACGTATTCGTGGTATCCCAATACCCACCAGAGGATGAACAGGCTGAACATCCCGGTGATGAATGCCGTCTCCAGCCAGCCGGGCGTCGTCGGGCCGGGCGCCTCGCGGTGGTGCTCGTCGGGCTCGGCGCGCTGGCGATAACGGATCACGAAGCCGGCCGCGAACAGCGTCACCAGCGCGGCGCCGCACATGGTCGTGAGGATCACGAAATAGTGCAGGTGATCGACCGCCGTTGCCTCGGCCGTCGCCTGCGGAGGCAGGAACAAGATGGTGCGGAGCAGCTCGTTCACCCGCGCTCCCTCCGCCGGCCGCGGCGATGGAGCGCCGCCACCATCGCCGCCACCGAGAGCAGGATCACCACGCCACCCAATTTCATGAATCCGGCGATGTAGAAGCCGTAGCGCCGCGTCGCCGGGTCCCAGCGATAGCAGGTGAGCAGGAGGCGCGGGCCCATCGAGGCGCGGTTTTGCTGCGCCTCGGTGAGGGCGAAGCGCACGTCGAGCGGCGGGAACTCGACCCCATAGAGGTAGCGCGCCACGCGCCCGCTCGGGGTGAGGACGATCAGCACCGCCGGGTGGGCGAACTGCCCTGTCCGCGGGTCCTGCACGTAGCGGAATCCCACCGTCCGGGCGAGCGCGCGAATCGAGGCTTCGTCGCCGGTGAGGAAGGGCCACTCCTCCGGTTTGGTGGGGCGGCGCAGATCGGTGAGCAGGCGCTCTTTTCTCACCTTTGCCCCCTCGGGGCGGTCCTTCGGATCGATGCTCACGGTGAGCGTCCGATAGTCGACCGCGCCGCCCAACTTCCCGAGCGCCTCGCCCTCGCCGTGGAGCACCAGGCCGCACAGGGACGGGCAATTGAAATAGACCAGCGCGAGGATGACCGGCTTTCCGTCGGCGAAATAGTCGGCGAGCCGAACGGCGCGGCCGGTGTCGTCGGTGAAGCGGAGCGACAGCGGCACCTGCGCGCCGAGGTGCTCGTCCACGTCGATCGACTGGACCAGCTCGGCGGGCGACTGGGCGCGGGCGAGCCCGGAACAGAGCAACAAGCCAGTTGCGAGCGCGCGGCTCATCGGGCTCCCTCCGCCAGCTCGAGTTCGATGGCGCGCTCGATCGGGACGTGGATCAGGCCGCGCTTCTGGTCGACCCAGCCGTAGTGGTCGAGCAGCCGGCGCTGCGCCTCGATCTTCCTCTCGCCGGTCTTCTGGACCCCGAACAGCCCCTGCCGCATCGACGCGACGCGGGCCGGTCGGCCGAGCGCCATCTCGGGGAATCGCCCGTCGGGCCGGATCTCCTTCTCCCAACTGCCCAGCAGGCCCCATGCGATCAGGCACAGCACCACCGCGATGACCAGCGTGCCGACGAGCGCGAGCACGATAAAGAAGGCGGGGAGCGTGTCCTCCTCCTGGTGCATTTCCTCGCGGGTCTCGGCGGTGGTCATCGGCTCTCGTACGCGAGCGCCCGCGCAAGCTGCGGGTCATTTCGCGGCAGCAGCGGGCGGCCGTGGAGGAGGTGGGCGAACAGCGCCGCGGTGAGGCCGCCGCACAGCGCCAGTCCGCCGAGGTCGGCGGTGGAGAAGCTGAATCCGCTCGGGTGTACCGACGGGGCGACCAGCCAGTGCACGTCGAGGTAGTGCATGACGAGCAGGAAGATCGACAGCCGCCACAGGAAGCGGGGATTGCGCTTCGGCTCGTAGGGCAAAAGGAGGAGGAAGGGAATGGCGAACTGGCCAATCGCCAGCGCGATCGTCTCGGGCCGCCAGCTGGTGCGCAGGCGGACCAGGTAGTACGAGGTCTCCGCGGGCTTGTCGGCAATCCAGATGAGGAAGAACTGGAAGAAGGCGATGTAGCCCCAGAAGATCACGAAGGTGAGGAGCAGCCGGCCGAGCGCGTAGTAGTGCGACGAGCCGACCGCGACGAGGTGCCCCTCGCGCTGCACACCGACGATGGCGAGGACGAGCAGCGCCAGCCCGCCGAGCGCGCCGCCGGCGAAATAGTAGAAGCCGTACATCGTCGAATACCAGCTCGGCTGGAGCGACATCAGCCAGTCGAAGGCGGCGAAAGTGAGGGTGAGTCCGAGCGGGGGCAGCCCGCCCGCGCTGAGCAGGCGGCTGCGCAGCTTCCAGCCGGGCGAAGGGGATTCGTCGTCGGCGAGCGACCAGCGACGGAGCAGGAGGCCGAGCGCGTTCCAGACAAGCAGGTAGACGATCGCCCGGGCCACGAAGAAACCGCCGTTGAGATAAGGGCGTTTGTGGGCCAGCAGGTGGCGGAGGTGCTCGTCGGCCGCCTCGGGGCGCATCCACGGATAGAGCGCCTTCATTCCGATCAGCAGTGGAATGATCAGCAGCGCGAACAATGGCAGCGTGCCCACGATCGCCTCGAGCGGCCGCCGGATCGCCACCGGCCAGGTGGCGGCCATGGTGTGGACGATCATCAGGAAGGCGAGCGCGCCGAGGACGATGCTGAGCGACCAGGCGAATCCGCCCAGGTAGCCGGCGAGCGCGCGGCCCGGGTCGCGGAACAGGGAAATCGCGAACAGCGCCGCGCCGCCCGCCGCCACCAGCAGGGCGCGGCGACGGAGGCGGAGCGCGCCGCGATAGGGTGCGTCGTCGGCGATCATGGGGTGATCGCCCCGGCGAGCGCCTGCTGCGCCTCGATGCGCAGCGACGGGGGCAGCGCCGAAAGCGGCGTCTCGCGGGCGCGCTGCAGCGCGCGCAGGTAGGCCACCACCGCCCAGCGCTCCTCGACCGACAAAACGGCCGCGAACGGCGGCATCAATCCATATCCCTTTTCGATCACCTGGTAGATCCGGCCATCGGGGAACCCGCGCACCGCCGGGTGGCCGAGGTCGGGCGGCTTGCGCAAATCCATGTTGGTGGCCACCTCCGAGTCGCCGTCGCCCCGCACTCCGTGGCAGGCGGCGCAGACGATGTCGAAGCGCTCGTGTCCCTTGGCAAGGAGGTCCCGGGTCAGCGGAAGGGGATTTTTGGGGACGTAGCTTCCGCCGACGATGCCGGCGGTGAGCGCGGGGTCGCCGAGCAGCCTCTCTCGGGAGATGGTGCCGGGCACGAGCGGGCGCATGACTCGGCCGTCGGCGAAGAAGTCGCAGTCCTGATAGGCGCGATACTTCTCCTGGCGCTTCATCCGCTCGAGGTTCGGCGACAGCGGGGTGTTCTGGCAGCCGGCCAGCGCGAGGACGGCGCACAAACAGGTGAAAAGGCGGCTCATGGCGGGGGCGCCTCCTCGCCGAGGAGCGACACGCGGAGGGCGCCGAGGTCGAGGAGCGCCCGCGTGGTGCGGTCGCGATCGAGGTACGGGTCGGATTCGTCCACGCCGAGGAAGAAGCGGTCGATGGTGGCGCGCTCGAAGCCAGGGATTGCGAAGACCGGGTGCCACAGACGGGGAAGCCCGATGATCACGAACAGCGCCGCCAGCACCGAGAGCGAGGTGCCGAGCACGCACATCTCGAAGGTGATCGGGACGAATGCCGGCGCGGCGTACGCGGGGCGCGAGCCGACGATGACCGGGTAGTCGCGCGCCGCGGTCCACCACTGGAGCAGGTAGGCCCCGAGCGCGAAGGAGAGGCCGAAGAATGCGGCGATGTAGTTGATCCGCGAACGGCGCCACCCGAGCAGTCGTTGGACGGCGGGCAGCGGATAGGGGGTGAAGGCGTCGAAGCGCGAATAGCCCTCCTGGTGCAGCGCGCGGACCGCCGCGATCAGCGCGTCTCCCGTTGGAAACTCGGCGAGCAATCCGCGCCGCATCATGGGTGGTGACCGGTCTCTTCGTGGACCAGCTCGGACTTCAGCTCCTTCACCTCCGAGAGCGGAATGAAGGGGACGAACCGCAGGAAGAGGAGGAACAGGAAGCTGAAGAAGGAGATCGTGCCGAAGAGGATGCTCCAATCGACCCAGGTCGGGCCGTAGATGCGCCAGCTCGAGGTGAGGAAGTCGCGCTGCAGGGAGAGGACGATGATCGAGAAGCGCTCACCCCACATTCCGACATTGATGAGGATGGCGACGACGAGCAGGATCGCCTCGCTGGTGCGCGCGGTCTGCGACCAGAGGACTTGCGGGACCACGCAATTGCAGACCAGCGTGAGCCAGAAGACCCACGCATTCGGTCCGCCGAGCAGGGCGTGCCAGTGGGTGTATTGCTCGTAGGTGTCGCCCGAATACCAGGCGAGGAAGAATTCGAGGATGTAGGCATAAAAGACGATCCAGCCGGTGACGAGCAGCAGCTTGGCGCAGTTCTCGAGGTGGCGTTTGGTCAGGACGTTCTCGAGGTGGAAGAAGCGGCGGATGGGGATGAGCAGCGTCACCACCATCGCGAAGCCGGAGAAGATGGCGCCGGCGACGAAATAGGGGGGAAAGATGGTGGAGTGCCAGCCGGGCAATTGGGCGATGGCGAAGTCGCTCGACACGATGGAGTGCACCGAGACGACGAGCGGGGTGCACAGGCCGGCGAGCAGGCCGTAGGCGAGCCGATAATGCCGGTAGTGGCGGGCCGAGCCGCGCCAGCCGAGGGCGAAGATGCCATAGAGGATGCGCCGCGCGCGGTCGGGGGCGCGGTCGCGCAGCGAGGCGAGGTCGGGGATCAGGCCGAGATACCAGAACAGGAGCGAGACGGTGAAATAGGTGGAGACCGCGGCGGCGTCCCACGGCAGCGCGCTCTTCCATTGCGGCCACACGCGCATCGTCGCGGGATAGGGAATGAGCCAGTAGGCGAACCACGGGCGGCCGAGGTGGAGCAGCGGAAACAGGCCGGCCTGCATGACCGCAAAGAGGGTCATCGCCTCGGCGAAGCGATTGATCGAGGTGCGCCAGCGCTGCTCGAGGAGCAGGAGGATGGCGGAGATGAAGGTGCCGGCGTGGCCGATTCCGATCCACCACACGAAATTGGTGATTCCGAAGGCCCAGGCGACTGGGATGTTGTTGCCCCAGACCCCGATCCCGCGCACCACGGTGTAGCCGGCGGCGAAGAGCAGCCACAACGTGCCGACTGCGGTGACGAGCAGCGCGAGCACGAAGCGGCGGGTATAACCGCGCCACATCGGCTCGAGGAGCTGGGTGGTGAGCGCCTCGTCCGACGGGCGGCCGATGAGGACGGGGGCGGCGATCGCTGGCTCGAGGTTCATGCGCCTTCGAGCTCCGGATTGGGGTTGTCGATCCGCGCCTGGTATTGCGTGCGCGGCTCGGTGGCGAGGTCGTTCAACACCTTGTAGTTCCGCGGCTCGAGGCGGCGGCGCACCATCTCGGTCTCGCGGTGGCGGAGCGAGCCGAACTGGATGGCACCGGTCGGACAGGCCTGCTGGCAGGCGGTGACGACTTCGCTTTCGCGGATATCGCGGCCCGCCTTTTTCGCGGTGATCTCCACCTCGCGAATGCGCTGCACGCAATAGGAGCACTTCTCCATCACGCCGCGCTCGCGCACCGTGACATCGGGGTTGCGCTGGAGGCGGACGAGGCCGCGATTGGCCTCCACCTCGCGCATCCAGTTGAACCAGTTGAAGCGGCGGACCTTGTAGGGGCAATTGTTCGAGCAGAAGCGGGTGCCGACGCAGCGGTTGTAGACCATTTCATTCAGGCCGTCGGGCGAGTGCACCGTCGCGTTGACCGGGCAGACGTACTCGCAGGGGGCCTTTTCGCAGTGCTGGCACAGCATCGGCTGGTGCACCGCGCGCGGGTCCTCGGCCGGGCCGCTGAAATAGTTGTCCACGCGCAGCCAGTGCATGACGCGACCCCTCTTCACGCCGGCGGCCCCGACGACGAGCACGTTGTTCTCGGCCTGACAGGCGACCATGCAGGCGCTGCAGCCGGTGCAGATCGAGAGATCGATCGACATCGCCCATTGCTCGAGCGCGGGGAGCGGCGGCCGGTTGTTGTAGATGGTCGGCTCGGGCTTCTGCTCTTCGTGGGCGAACCGGGGATCCCGGCGATAGCGGGACAAGGTGGTGCGGAGCGCGATCGGCCGGTCGTGCTCGGTCCATTGGGTCTGGACGAGCGGGAAGCTTTTCGTGTGGCCGGTTTTGGTCAATTGCAGGCCGGCCTGGAACCAGGGGTGGTCCTTGGTGCGCAGCGCGCCCGCCCGCGCGCCCACGTTGTTGGCGAGGACCTCGGCGCCGCTGCGGCCCCAGCCCAGGCGCAGCGCCACCGCGTCGTCGGCGCAGCCCGGGACGACGAACACCGGGATTTGCAAATGGCGGTTTTCGAGGGCGAGGTCGACGACGTCGCCGGTGTCCACTCCCAGGCGGCGCGCGGTGCGCGGCGAGAGGTGCGCGGCGTTGTCCCACGCGATCTTGGTGATCGGGTCGCCCAGCTCGAGGAGCCACGAAAGGTTGGCGAACCGGCCGTCGAGGAGGCTTGGATCGGGGTAGTAGTCGATCTCGAGCGCGCCGTCGGGGGCGGGCAGCGCGCCGAGCGCGGGCAGGATGGCGCCCCAGGCGAGAGGCGGGGCGATGGCGGCGGCGGCGGTGCCGGGGATGAACCCCTTTTGCAGCGCGCCTTCAAAGGCGCGGTCGTCGAGGCCGGCGCCCTTCTGCCAGCGCTCCGACAGGAGGGTGAAGGACGACGGCGCGGCCTCGCCGGCGAAGGCCGCGAGCACCTCGGCGGTGGTGTGGCCGCCGTGGAGCGGCGCGATGAGCGGCTGGATGAGCGAGACGGTGCCGTCGAGCGCGCGCGCGTCGCCCCACGACTCGAGGAAGTGGGCCTGCGGGAGGTAGGTGGCGCAGGCGCGGGCGGTCTCGTCGGCGTAGAGCCCGAGCCGCACGCTGTTGTCCACCTTCTCGAGGAGGCGGGCGAAGTCGAGGTCGGCCGGCGCGTCGTAGACCGGGTTGGTCTCGCAGATGACGAGCGTGTCCACCGCCCCGCGGGAGAGGTCGGCGGCGAGGGTGCCAAGGTCGATCGTCGCCGCGCCCGCGTCGATGAAGGGCGAAGGGAGGAGCCGCGCCCCGCGCGCGCTGAGCGCCGCGTTGAGCGCGTGGCCGAGCGCATGGACCGCCGCGGGCTGGCGCTCTCCGACCAGGACGAGCGCGTCGCCGCCGCGCCCCGCGAGGTCGCGCGCCA
>JAJXSP010000423.1 GCA_021784515.1 Myxococcales bacterium
TGGGCACCATCGTCCACCTTCTCTCCGTGCAATCGTCGGATCCCGAGCTCGCCACCGACCCGATGGCGACGGCGAGCGTCATGCTCGGCCAGCCGACGCCGAATCCCGATTTCTCCGGCAACGGCCATTTCTCCGTCGACCCGAGCGTTCCGCCGGCCGCCACCGCGGGCGCGCTCGCGAACGACGTCTACTCCTCCGCGAACCCCGTCACGACCAAACACCCCGTCGCGATGACGGTCAAGCTCGTGCTCTTCGGTGCGAGCCCGATCGCGCTGCCGCTCAATGGCGCGCACCTCGCGTTCACGACGGAGATCGCCGGCCTCGCCCAGGGGCAGATCCAAGGCTCGATCAAGAACTCCGACATCCAGTCGCGCCTGATCCCGTCGATCGCGACGGCGCTCACCGAGGACGTGCAGTCCAATCCCCAGTCGAGGGCGCAGCTGCTCCAGCTCTTCGACACCGGCGGCTGCGTCAATCCGAACGGCGTGCCGGCGCAGGCCGGCGACGGGAAGATCGATCCGTGCGAGGTGGCGAAAAACCAGGTCATCCAGCAGCTCCTCGCCCCAGACGTGCAGATCTACGACGCGAACGGCAACTACGCGCCGAACCCGGCCAACACGACCAAGGACTCGCTCTCCGTCGGATTCGGCTTCACCGCGGTGGCGGCCACCTTCTGACCGGTTTGTTGTCCCCCCGAGCGGGCCGGTGTAGACAACCGGAGTGACGCGTTCGTCGAAGATCGCGCGCCTCGTCGCCGTCGTCGCGGCGCTGGGCTGGCTCGGCCTCACCCTGTCGCTGCTCGCGCGGCGCTTCGGCTACCCGTACGACCTCGAGTGGATGGAGGGCGGCGAGCTGTGCCACGCGCTGCGGCTCCTCGACGGCAAGCCGCTCTACGCGCCGCCCTCGGTCGACTTCATCCCCTACCTCTACACGCCGCTGTATCCGGCGCTGCTCGCCGCGCTCGCGAAGCTGTTCGGGCTGGGCTACCGCCTCGGGCGCGCGGTGTCGATCCTCTCCACCCTCGGCGCCACCGTCGCGGGCTACCGCTTCGCGGCGCGACACGGCGGCTCGCGCGCCGCGGCGCTGGTGGCGATGGCGCTCCCTGCGGCGGCCTACGTCCGCACCGGCACCTTCTACGACCTGGTGCGCCCCGACGCGCTCTGGCTCTTCCTCACCACCGCCGCGGTGCTGCTCGTCTACCGCGCCGCGCGACCTTCCGACGACGGACGCGCCCGCCCCGCCGCGCCCCCGTCGCGCCGCCACCTCACCATCGCGCTCGCCGCGCTCCTCTTCGTCGCCGCCTTCTACGCCAAGCAGACCGCGAGCGTGTTCATGGTGGGCGCCGCGATCGCGCTCGTGTTCCTCGACTGGCGCCTCGTGCCCACCTTCGGCGCCACCCTCGCTGCCGTCGGGCTGCCGGCGCTGTGGCTTTCGAACCGCGCCAGCGACGGCTGGTTCTGGATCTACGTCTCGCGGCTCCACCGCGGCCACGACTTCTTCGCCGCGCGCGCCTTCGGCGAGACGCCGCTCGTGCTGGCGGCGATCGTCGGCCCCGCGCTGCTCGTGATCCCGTGGGCGCTCGCGCGCCGTCGCTCGCCGGCGCTCGGCTACGCGGCGTGGATGGCGCTCGTCGGTGCGGCCGCCTCCTGCCTCGGCTTCGGCACGCAGTGGGCCTACGTGAACGCCTACATCCCGGGCGTGTTCTTCCCGTCGCTGGCGATCGGCGTCGCGGCGGGCAGGCTGGTCACCGCGAGCGAAGAGCGCGTGCCGCGGCTGCGGCCGGCGGTGGTGTTCGCGCTGTGCGCCGCGTCGCTCGCGCTGCGCGCCCACGACTGCCTCTTCATCGTCGGCGGCAAGCCCTTTTCGCCCGCGCACGTGGACGAGGGACAGGTCCGCCCGCTCGTCCCCACCGACGGAGATCGCGCCGCCGGCGATCGCCTCGTGGCGCGCCTGCGCGCCGCGCCGGGCGAGGTGCTGATCCCGTTCCACCCCTTCTACGCGCACCTCGCGGGCAAGCGCACCTGGCTCCACCGCATGGGCGTGATGGACGTCGAGCGCGGCGGCCTCGGCGTCCCGCGCGGGCTCGCCGAGGCGATCCGCGAGCGCCGCTTCGCGCTGGCGATCTTCGACAACAAGGTGGCGGGCAACTGGGAGATGTGGCCCGGCCTGCGGGCGACCTACCGCGAGGTCGAGCCGTCGGTGGGCCCGCCGGTCGTCTCGGGCGCGGTGACCTGGCCGCAGTTCGCGCTCATGCCGCGCTACGAGGAGCCTTGACCCGTCCGCGGCCGCCGGTATCCTCCCCGTCGCCGTGACCGCCCGCCCGGCACTCCTCCTCTTCGGCGCCTTCGCCCTCCTCGCGATCTACGAGACGGCGCACGCGATCTACGCGCCGCGCGCGGTCGCCACCGACGGTGACTGGGAGTCGGCCGCCGCCGCCGTCCGCGCCGCATACCGCCCGGGCGATCTGATCGTCTTCGCGCCCGAGTGGGCCGACCAGGTTGGCCGCCAGCACCTCGGCGACCTCGTCACGCCGGAGATGGCGGGCCGCGCCGACGACGACCGCTACGGCCGCGTGTGGGAGGTCTCGATCCGCGGGGCGGGCGACTGCGGCCGCATCCTCCAGGAGAGCCAGCACGGCCGCGTTCGCGTCCGCCTGTGCGAGAAGGCGCCCGCCGTCGCCGTCGCCTACGACTTCACCGCGCACCTCGCCGAGGCGCGCGTGACGCAGGTCCCCGCCGACGGCCGCCGGTCCGGCGTGGAGCAGCCCGCTTTGGCGGGCTTGCCGGACACGGACGAGACGGCCTGCCTCACGGACGCTGGCGGCTTCCGCTGCGCCACCACCCGCGTCGAGCGCCGCACCCTCGAGATCGACTACCGCCCGCGCCGCGGCGTCCTCGCCCCGGTCGACGGCGGGCTCGTCACGCGCATCGAGTTCCCGTCGGCGACGCTCGGCGCCGAGCTGGTCGGCTACACCGGGATCCACGACTACTACTCGCGCAAGAATTCCGACGGCCCGGTGGACTTCACGGTATTCGTCGACGGCCAGCCGGTGGCGACGGTCCACCACCGCAACGAGGACGGCTGGCGGCGCTTCGCCGTCGCCACCAAACCGGGCACGCACGCGGTGCGCTTCGAGGTGCGCGCCCCGTCGGCCGCGTGGCGCACCTTCGGATTCCACGCCGAGGCCCGAAAGTGAACGCTCTTTTGCGCGGGCGGCGCGACGGTCTGGTCGCGCTCCTGATCTGCCTCTTTTCGACCGGCATCCTCGCCGCCGCCGGCACGCGCGAGGGCTTCACCCGCGACGAGGGCTACTACTTCGACGCCGCCGAGCTGTACTGGGGCTGGTACGGCGAGATCGGGGATTCGATCCTCGCCGGAAAGCCGCTCGCGGCATTCAACCGCCGCTCGGTCGACCGCTGGTTCTCCTACAATCACGAGCACCCGGCGCTGATGAAGACCCTTTATGGGTTTTCGTGGCGACTCCTCCACAAGTGCCATTGTCCGCAGCAGCCCGGCCGCCACCCCGTCGGCTACGCGAAGCCCCACCGCACCCTCGGCCTGCTGTCCGAGGACGCGGCGATGCGCCTGCCCGCCGACCTCTTCGGCGGGCTCCTCGCCGCGATCGCGTATCTCTTCGGCGCGCGCGCCTGGTCGCGCCGCGCCGGCGCCGTCGCCGCCGTGCTGTCGATCGCCGCCCCGCGCATGTTCTTCCACGCCGAGCTGTCCTGCTTCGACGCCCCGACGGCGACGACGTGGCTGGCGTTCATCTATTGCTACTGGCGGTCGATCGAGGATCGCAAGTGGGCCTGGCGCGCCGGCCTCGCCTTCGGCCTGGCATTGGCCACCAAGCACAACGCCTTCTTCCTTCCGTTCGTGGTGCTGGCGCACCATCTGTGGATCCACCGCGCGACGCTGCGCCGGCTGCGCCTCCCGCCGATTCCCGCCGCGCTCGTCTGGATGGCGATCCTGGGCCCGCTCGTCGAGATCGGCCACTGGCCGTGGATGTGGTTCGACCTCGTCCACTACCACAACGGCCACTTCACCGGCCGATTCCCCGAATACCTCGCATTCCACCTCAACCACGTCTATTACAACATGGAGTACCTCGGGCGGAACTACAACAAGCCGCCCTTCCCGAAGACCTATGCATTCGTGATGACGCTGCTCACCGCGCCGGTCACGACGCTGGCCCTCGCCGCCGGCGGGGCGGTTGCTTTGGTTGCTGGATTTTTCGGGAAGAAGGGGAACGAGCACGGGACGGAAAACGGGAGCGCGAACGGGGCGGGCGCTCTGGTTGGCCTCAATGTCTTCGTTCCCATTGCGATCATCGCGTTTACCGGCGCCCCCATCTTCGGCGCCACGAAACATTGGCTCCCCACCATTCCGTTCCTCGCGCTCCTCGCCGGATTCGGCCTCGATCGCCTCGCGACCCGCGCCACCGAGGCGCTGAAGCTCGACGGGCGCCGGGCCGCGCTCTTTTCCGTCGCCGCCGCCGTCCTCGCCTGCGCCCCCTCCATCGCGGAGACGTGGCGCTCGCACCCCTACGCGCTGACGCACTACAACCTGCTCGCCGGCGGCCCGCCCGGCGGCGCCGACCTCGGCATGAACCGCCAGTTCTGGGGCTATTCGACCCGCGGCATCCTCCCCTGGCTCGATCGCCACGCCGCCCCCTCCAGCCCCGTCTACTGGCACGACACCAATCAGGCCCAACTCAACATGAACGTCCGCGCCGGCCTGATGCGCGCCGACCTCGGCAACACCGGCCTCGAGGAGCCGGGCGTCAAGGCCTCCAACATCGCGATGGTGATCCACGAAAAGCACTTCAACAAATACGAATACTGGATCTGGGATTTCTACGGCACCGCCCGCCCCTCCCTCGTCCTCACCGACGAGGGAGTCCCCATGGTCACGGTCTACGAACGCCCGAAGTCCCGATGATGAACTCCCCCTCAAGAAACCTCCCCCGCACTTGGTTGAAACCGCGTGGAGGGATGACTCGATCGTCGATGAACGGCGAAACGCCCCCGCAATTTGCCGAACCCGAGTGGAGGACGCTTCGATCGTCGAAACCTTCCACAATCGCCCCCCGCAATCGGACAGACACGCGTGGAGGGATGCCTCGATCGTCGCGGAGGGGGGCGTCTGAGGACGCTCCTCGCCGCAGGCGAGGATGCCAGCCCGAAGCCGAGGCGCCCGTCCGCCGCCGTCCTCGCCGGCGGCTAAGGCGCCGTCCCCCCGGAGCGACGAT
>JAJXSP010000424.1 GCA_021784515.1 Myxococcales bacterium
CGGCACGCTGGTGAACGCGCTCTTGCATCACGTGGGCGACTCGCTCGCATTCTCCGTCGGCGGCGAGCGGCGGCCGGGGATCGTGCACCGCCTCGACAAGGACACCTCGGGCGTGATGGTGGTGGCCAAGGACGAGCCGACGCTGGTCGGGCTGCAGGCGCAGTTCCAAGAGCACACGCTGACGCGGCGCTACCTGGCGCTCGTCGAGGGCGTGCTGGCCGAGGAGGGCACCTTCCGCACTCGCTACGGCCGCCATCCCCACGACCGGAAGAAGTTCTCGTCGCGGCACGGCGGCGAGCGCACCGCGGTGACCCACTGGCGCGTCGTCGAGCGCCTCCCCGGCGCCACGCTCGTCGAGGTGCGCCTCGAGACGGGCCGCACCCACCAGATCCGCGTCCACTTCGCCGAGCACGGCCACCCCGTCGTCGGCGATCCGGTGTACGGCCGCCCGCTGCGCGACCCGAGGCTGCGCGCGATCGCGACCGCGCTCGGACGCCAGGCCCTCCACGCCGTGGTGCTCGGCTTCGTGCACCCGGCGACGGGCGAGTACCTCGAGCGAAGGACCGATCCGCCCGAGGACATGCGACAGGCGATCGCGGCGCTTCGATAGGCAAACCGCGTCCCCCGCCTCTCGACACGCACTGGAGCTTCGGGACATGACCTCTCCTCGCTTTCTCCGCTCGCCGCTGCTCGCCGCAAGTCACGGCTTCTCCACCCGGCTCGGCGGCGTCTCGACCGGGCGCTACGCCTCGCTCAACGTCGGCGCGAAGTGGGGCGACACCGCGGCGAACGTCGAGGAGAACCGCCGCCTCCTCGCCGTCGACGCCGGCTTCGATCCGGCGCGCCTCGCCACCGCGCGCCAGGTCCACGGGGCGCGCTGCCTGCTCGCCGACGGCCGCTCGCCCGAGGAGCTGGCCGCCGCCGAGGCCGACGCCCTCGTCGCATGCGAGCCCGGCCGCGTCGTCGGCGTCTACACCGCCGATTGCGTCCCGATCCTCTTCTCCGACGGCGCGGGGCGCGTGGCCGCCGCGCACGCCGGGTGGCGCGGGACCGTCGCGGGGATCGCCGCCGCCGTCGTCGAGGCGCTCGTCGCCGCGGGCGCGCGCCGCGTCGACATCCGCGCCGCGCTCGGCCCGTCGATCGGCCCCTGCTGCTTCGAGGTGGGCGAGGAGGTGGCCTCCGAGTTCGCGACCATCCCGGGCGCGGTCCTGCGCCGCGACGGCGAAAAGCCCCACGTCGACCTCTGGACCGCGAACCGCCACCTGCTCGTCGCGGCGGGGATCGCGCCCGAGCGCGTCGACGCGAGCCCGCCCTGCACGATGTGCGACCGGGAGCGCTTCTTCTCGTTTCGGCGGGATGGGGGGGAGATCGGGCAGATGCTCTCGTTCGTCGTGGCGGGGTGACCACGACCGTCCGGCGAGCGGGCCCTTATGGGTATTCGACCTGGGGATTTCCTTCGGTCAGGCGGACCCGGTAGTTCGCCTCGACGCCGGTGAAGGTCTGCACGGTATTCGCGGCGTCGAGCCAGCGGACCTCGATCTTGTCGATCGTGCAGCTCGCGCCGAGGCCGAAGGTGAGCACGAGGTCGTGTTGCGCCGCGGTGTGCGCGCCGCCGCCCGACAATTCCTGCATCTGCGTCTTGCCGCCCGCCGTGACCTTCACGACCACGCCAATCCCGGATTTGTTCGTGCCGCCCTTGCCCTTGCCGACGAGCTGCACCTGCACAAAGTTCGAGCCCTGCCCGATCACGTTTTCGTAGACGTGCAGGTCCGCCGTCGCCCCCGCCGGCGCTCGCATCGTCGAGGTGCCGATCGCCACGTCGAGATCGCCGTCGCGGTCGAAGTCGGCGAAGGCGACGCCGTGCGACTCCTTCTGCCCGATTCCCGAGCGGCTGGTGATGTCCTCGAAGGTGTGATCGGGCTTCTGGTGCCACACCCAGGCGTGGTCTCCCGGGTAATCCGACGACGCGAGGAAGATGTCCTTCTGCCCGTCGAGATCGAGGTCGACGAACACTGGAGTCATGTCGCCTTCGTTCCAGAAAATGCCATTTTCATACTGCGCCCGCGACAAACCGGTCTTGTCATTCCCCGGCCGCGAGAACTTCATGAGCGGCATTCCCGGAGGCGTGTTGTTGATGATCAGCTCCGACGGGTCGGACGCGCTGCCGACGTCGCCGTGGCGGATCGTCGCATTCATCAGATCGACGTCGCCGTCGTCGTCGAAGTCGCCGCAGGCGATCCCGAAGTTGTTTCCGCCGAGGGCCCACGGCTTCTCCGAATAGTTGGGATCCCAGCCCCGGCCGTCCATCGCGCCGGGGATCCCGAATCCGGTGCAGATGCCGGGCTCGGGCGCCGGCGGCTGCGGCATGCAGGTCCCCGGGCGATTCATGCAATAGCAGCGATAGGACTGGTCGTCGCTGTAGTCCATTCGATCGTCGTAGGCGATGCCGGTGGCGACGCCGACCTCCTCGAAGTGATCCCCCTTGTTCAGATACACGGCATTCGGCTCGCGGCCATAGCTGGAAAACAGGATGTCGGGATTGCCGTCCATGTCGAGGTCGCAGGAGGTGACGCCGTACATGGGCGGATAACCGATTCCGTCCATCGTGAACATCCATTGATCGAGCTTCCACATCGACGCCACGTCGGAGAAGCGCCCGTCGCCCGACCCCTTGAACAGCATTGGGGGATATTGATTCGGCGGCGGGTAGGCGAACGTCGCCGGGACGTAATCCAGGAGTCCGTCCTTGTCGAAATCCATCAGAGCCGCGCTGGCCGGCGTGTAGCCCTCCGTCGCTCGCTGCAGCTCGCTGCCGGCGGCGCGGTGGAAGTGGCCGTGCCCGTCATTCAGCATCGCGTTCCCCGGGTCGGAGCCGGGTTCGGCCGAGGTCCCGCCGACGAGGACGTCGGGGAATCCATCGTTGTTGATGTCGCCGATGTTGGCGATTCCGAATGCGTAGCCGCCCTTTCCGTCGGGCGTGTCCATGAGGTGCGAGGCGTCGGTCTCGTCGCGGAAGATGCGCTTCTTGTGATTCGGGTCGTTCGGGTCGGGGCGGTTCATCCACACGAAGCGCGTGCGCATCGCCGGCATCCCCGCCGGGTCCCGCGTGGCCGAGGTGCTGGTGGTGATCAGGTCGGGGTAGCCGTCGCCGTCGAGGTCGGCGGCGTGGACGTTGACCGCGTAGGCCTTCACGTCCGGATTGGGCCCGTTCAGCATCTGGTCGGTGACGTCCACGAACCAGCCATTGGCGGGCGGCGCCGAGGGCGTCCGGCAGATCGGCGGCGGCGGCGCGAGGTCGGCCGGCGGCGGCCCGAGATCGGCCGGCGGCGATCCGCCGTCATCCATCGATCCACCACCGCCGCAGCCGGCCGCGGCGACGGCGAACGCGATTCCAGACAACGTGCGAATAGTCATGCTCGCTCCTCGGCGAAGGGCCGATTCGAGGGGCGAGTATAGAGCGGCCGCGCGCCCTACTGCAGATCGAAGTTCGCCGGGGCGGGCGGCGAAAACGGCGGCAGCGGCCCGACGCGGCGGTCCATCCGTTTCAAAAAGGTGTACCAGCCGCCCGACGAGAGGCCGGGGACCTGGACGCTCACGTAGTGGTAGCCGCGGCGCTTCCAATCGCCGGCGTCGGGGCGCTCCATCGGGCCAGTGCCGATGTTGTAGTAGTTCGAGGTGATAATCGTCGGGTGCCGGCTGAGCTGGTACTCGAGCGGCGCGTACTTCTGGTGGCCGGGACGGTGGCTGACCGGCGGCACCTGGTGGGCGATGTACTCGTCGGAGAGGCCGAAGCAATCGAGCGAGCGCATACCGCTGTAGTAGACCTGTGCGCCGGCGCCCCCGACGGCGGCGTAGTCGTCGGGCTGGGCGTGCTGTCCGAACCAGCGCCCGATCGCGGCGCGGTCCTCGGTGTACCAGCGCAGGTAGCCCGGAGTGTCGATGCCGCGGTCGCTCGCGCCGGGACCGAGGTAGACCTGCGCCGCGCGATCGACGGCCACGCCGTGCGCCACGTAGCCGCCGAGCAGCGCCGCCACCGCGACGGGCGGAAGCCACGCGAGGCGAGCGCCCCCGTCGGTGACGCGCGCGGCGACGGCGCGCAGGCCGAGCGCACAGGCGAGCGCGACCAGCGGCATCGCGGGCATCACGAAGCGGAACAGGCCCATGAAGTCGCCGCCGACGGAGACGACGTAGGCGAAGAAGACGGGCAGCACCAGCGCCGCGAAGCGCAGCAGGCGGCGCGTGCCGGGATCGGGCTTCGCCGCCAGCGCGGCGACGGGCGGCAGCAGCAGCAGGTAGACGAGGAACGCCTGCGCGAAGCGGCCGAGGTAATAAAGCCCCTGCCCGAGCGTCGCCGCGCGCGCGTCGCCCGAGGCCTTGACGAAGAAGGTGTTGGGGACCCAATAGCCGTAATAGTGGTGTCGCCACAAGAGGTGCGGCACGACGAGCAGGGCGAACAGCCCGACGAAGGCCAGCTCGTCGCGCGTCAATGCGAGCCGTCTCCGGCGGAGCTTCCACGCGACGCGGTGGAGGGCGGCGAGGGCGAAGAACAGGTTGCCCTCGGGGCGCGTCAGCGCGGCGAGGCCGAAGACGAGGCCGGCGAGCGGGCGCACGCGATCGCTCCCGTCGCGGTGCGGCGCGAGGTGGAGCGCGGCGCCGAGCGTGGCGAAGAAGGTGAACATCTGCGTCTCGAGGCCGCCCGCCGCCCAGCAGGCGTAGCCGGGCACCGCCGCGAGGAGCAGCGCGGGGAGCGCGTCCCACGCCGACCAGCGATCGCCGTCGCCACGCAGGCGGCGCACGAGGAGCGCGCACACGATCATCGTGCCGATCGCGAAGCCGATTCCGAGCGCCACCGACGAGGACTCGGGCTTCCAGCCGAGCTTCATCAGCCCGGCGAGGAGCACCGTCCACAGGAAATTGGTGTAGCCCTCGACCGGCTTCTCGCCGAGGTTGAACACCAGCTGCCCGTGCTCGGCGAGGTGCTTCGAGTAGACGAAGGAAATGTAGGCGTCGTCGGTGACGAAGAACGAAAAGAGGCTCGCGTGGGCGATCAGCCCGCCGGCCGCGACGGCGAGGAGCAGGAGCACGAGTGGCTTGCGCAGACGGCCCATCGAGGGGCGCAAGCTAGCAGAGGCGGGCAGGGGCGACAACGGTCGGGAAGCCCCGAACTGCCTTCCTGTCAGCGCGAACCAAGACGGCGATGTCGAGCTTTTTGTCCCCGTCCCAATCAAGCGTGGCGATGCC
>JAJXSP010000425.1 GCA_021784515.1 Myxococcales bacterium
CGCCGCGCCCCAGGTCGCCACGGCCTGCCGCGAGGCGCTCGCCACGCTCGAGGAGGGCGGCGCGCGTTTGGTCCCGATCGAGATCCCGATGGTCCACGCGGCGGCGCCGATCGGGTACCTCACCATCGGCCTCGAGGAGTACGCCGACGCCCTCACCGTGCTGCGCACGCGCCGCGACCTCTTCGGCCCCGACGTGCTCGTCTCCTTCGCCGCGCTCTCGGCGTTCGGCTCCGCCGATTACCTCGACGCGCAGCGGCTGCGGGCCAGGCTGCGCGCGCACACCCGCGACGCGTTCAACGAGATCGACCTCCTCGCGCTGCCGGCCGCGTCGTCGACCGCCCCGGCGATCACCGACGATGATGCGGCAAGCGGCATCCTCGACGGAGCGGCGCTCCACGCCGCCTGCCGCACGATGTTCCTCGGCAACCTCACCGGCCTGCCGGCCTCCTCGTCGCCGGTCGGGCGCGACGAGCGCGGGCTGCCGCTCGGCCTCCAGCTCATCGGCGACGCGTGGGACGAGGCGACGGTGCTCGCGGCGATGGCGGAGCTGGAGCGAGCCGGCGCCGCGACGGTGCTGCTGCCGCGGACGCGGGCGGGGGATCCGACCGGATGGTAGGCGCGGGTTGACGCCCTGCCGCCCCACTAATACCTTTCCCCGCACGTGACGCACTCCCCCGGCAAGCCGCTCCTCACCGCCAACCAGGTCACCTTCGCGCGCCTCGCGCTGCTGCCCATCGGCAGCTGGCTGCTGTACCAGGGCGTGCGCGGGCAGTGGGTGGCGCTGGTGTTCATGACGATCGTCGGCTGCACCGATTTCGTCGACGGCTGGCTCGCGCGCAAGTACGGCCCGACGGTGCTCGGCGGGCTGATGGACCCGATCGCCGACAAGGTGTTCGTCGCCGTCACCTTCCTGCCGATGATCGACCTCGGCTGGCTGCCCGGGTACATCGTGGGCCTGCTGTTCGTGCGCGAGTTCGTCGTCACCGCCGCGCGCACCGCCTACGAGCGGCGCAAGGTCTCGCTCAAGACCTCCTACCTCGCCAAGGTGAAGACGTGGTTCCAGATGTGCGCCGGCGCGCTGATCTTCCTCTACCGCACGGTGCAGGACCCGCGGGCGATGGACATCGTCGTCATCGCGATCTGGGCGCTGCCGGTCCTCGGCGGGGTCGTCCAGTACGCGATCAAGCGGCGGGTGTGGCGGGGCATCGTGGTGTGGTTCTTCGCCTGGGGCGCCCTCGCCGCCGCGACGATCGCCTTCGGCGGCGTGTGGGCGTCGATCGGCGTCGGCTGGGCGGTGCTCGCCATCACCTTCGCGTCGGGCGGCGCCTACCTCGTCGGGATGAAGGACCTCCCGGGCACGGGCCGCGTCGACCTCCACGACGTCGTGCGCCTCTTCGGGAGCTTCACGCTGCCCGCGTTGGTCGCGGCGCTGCTCGTGAAGCACCACGCGCTGCGCGAGGCGTTCCTCACCGGCCACGCCTCCGCCCCGGCCTGGCCCGCGTGGCCAATCATCACCGCCATCTCGATCGAGTTCGCGATCGGCGGCCTCGACAACCTCCTCGCGCACAACAAGCAGCTCCCCGGGTGGCCCGGCTGGCTCGCCCGCGTCGGCGCGCAGGCCGTGCTCCTCGGGGCGGCGCTCGCCATCGCGGTGCGCGACCCGGCGTCGCCGCTCGTGCAGCCGCTCACGATGGCGACGCTCGCGATCACGCTCACGTCGGCGGCGATCGTCTTCTACCGCAACCGCGCGGTCTACCTCGGCGACCTCGAGAAGGCGCCGACCCGCCCGGCCGCCGACTCGGCGCGCTGAGCCTCCAGATTTGTAGATCAAAGCTGGACCCGGCATGCGACGGGAGGCGTTGGTCTACATCTCTTCAGCCGCGCGGGCGGAGCGGCGGCGGCGCGACTGGGCGGGCCGCGTCCTCGGCGGTGAAGCGCCACGGCGGCTCGGGCGCGTCGTCGAGGCGGTAGAAGCCGCCGCAGGCGACGGCGTGCACGCACTCGCCGCACTCCGGCCTGCGCACGCGCCGCTCGGCGAGGTAGCGCGCGAGGTTCACGTCGTCGTTGTTGACGAACACCATGCGCCGGTCGAGCTTGCCGAGGTCGCCCTGGCAGAACGCCTCGTAGCCGGGCAGCGCGCACTTGGGCAGGTTGATCACCTGGACGCGCATGCGGCCGGCGAAGCGATCGATCACCTCGCGCGTGACGCGGGCGGCCTCGTCCAGGTCCGGCGCGCTCCGCGCGGTCGCCCGTCCGAACGGGGTGAGGAACTGCACGTTGAGCCACGGCGCGCCCACCTCGAGCGCCAGCTCGGCGATCCCGCCGAGGCCGAGGACGTTGCCCTTCGTGAGCGTCACGTTGACGCCGACCTCGACGGGGACGCGCAGCTCGTCGCGCGCGCGGCAGGCGTTGCGCAGGCCGTCGACGGTCTGGTCGAACGCCTCGGGCACCATCACCTCGCGGGCGTGCGTCGCGCGGTCGGGCCCGTGGATCGAGACGAGCAGCGACGTGAGGCCGCTGCCGACGACAGCGCGCGCGAAGTCCGGGTAGGCCATCCGCCGGCCGTTGGTGGTGAGGTGGATCCCGCGGTAGCCGATCGCGCGCGCGTACCCGACCAGCGCGAGCAGCCCTTCGTAGAGCGTCGGCTCGCCGCCGTCGAAGTCGACCAGCCGCACGCCGCGGGCGCGCCAGTGCGAAAGCTGCTCGCGCTGCCGCCGCGGGTCGCCGTCGAGCCGCTCGCGCGTGCCGACGGCGCAGAAGGCGCAGCGGTTGTTGCAGCGGTAGGTGACGTTGAGGATCAGCTTTTCCGGCTCGCGCGCGGCGTGAAGGCGCGCCTCGAACGCCTCCTTCATCGCCAGCAGGTCGCGCGCCGGCAGCGCCTCGTCGGCGAGCAGCGGCCGGCGCTGGAAGTGCGGGCCGTAGTCGTCGGCGGCGACGGGGAGGCCGCGCTCGACGGCGCTCGCGTTCAGCCGCGTCCCGGGCAGCGGTGTGGCGAACTGCACCGACGGCAGGGCGCCGTGCTCCTCGGCGAGGCGCGCGGCGTACTCCAGCGTGGCGTTCACCTCGGCGCGCGTCTCGCCCGGCATCCCGACGAGGAAGTGCACCAGCAGCGGCACCCCGGCCCGGTTCGCCGCGGCCGCCGCCGCCTCGACGCGCCGGAGGTCGAGCGCCTTGCCCACCACCTCGTCCACGACGCGCTGCACGCCCGACTCGGCCGACACGCTCACCGTCGTCACGCGCCCCTTCATCGCGTCGAAGTGGCGCGGCAGGAGGCGGTCGGCGCGCAGGCCGTTCGGGATCTCGAACGGCAGGCCGAGGCGCGCGAGCAGCGCGAGCAGCCCGTCGAAGTGCGCCTCGTCGGCGTTGGCCAGCTCGTCGAGGAGGTGGACCCGCCGCGCGCCGAGCAGCTTCAGCTCGACGAGCGCGCGCTCGACCCAGGCGAGCGAGTGGCGCCGCTGCGTCTTCGGCCTACCGATCGGTAGACCGGGGTTGCTCGAGCAGTGGGCGCAGCGGTAGGGGCAGCCGCGCGAGGTGCACAGCGGCAGCGATCGTCCATCGAAGGGGAAGGCGTGGCGCGGCCGGCCGAGCCCGCGCGCGACCCGCTCGTGGAACGCGAAGAGCGCCTCGACGTCGAGGAGGCAGAAGGCGGGCAGCGGGAGCGCGTCGAGGTCGTCGGGCGCGCCCGCGAGCGGCGGCAGCGGGCGCCCCAGGGCCAGCGCGCGCGCCACCTCCGGCAGCGCGGCCTCGGCCTCGTACTTCAGGTAGCCGTCTACCGATCGGTAGGAGGCGCGGACCGCGTCGGCCGGCGCATCGACGTGGTGTTGCCCGCCCTGGTAGAGGTCGGCGAGGAGGATCGGACCGCGGTGGCGCGCGCGCAGCGCCTCGAGCAGCTCGACGAGCGGCGGGTCGGCGGCGGGCGGCCGGTGGAACGGAGTGTACGCGATGACGAGGAGGTCGCTCGCCGGGACGCGCGCGGCCACCTCCGACGGCGGCGCGCCCAGGCGCAGGTATCCGGCGTCGCGATCCGGCGTCAGCCCGGACGAGGGCAGCGCGAAGGCGTCCACCAGCGCCACCTCGACGCCCGCGGCCTCCAGCACCGCCGCCGCCTGCGCCGCGCCGAGGTCGGCGAACCAGGGCGCATCGACGAAGTCCGTCGAGACCCGCAGCGGGCCGAACACCACCGAGGCGCGCACCCGTCGAGGATATGCCGCAACGGCGGCTACACCAATGGGGTCCAGGTCCCGACGGTGGCGAGGATGAGCTGGTGCACGGTGCGCGTCACCGCGACGTAGAGCGCGCGGCGCGCGGCCGGCGTGTCGGGGTACGCGGCGGCGGAGGCGTCGGGGATGACCACGTAGTCGAACTCGAGCCCCTTCACCTCCTCGACGGCGGTGACGTTGACGCCGGGCCCGAAGTCGAACTCGCCGTCGAGGGCGAGGTGCACGGTGAGGGCGCGGCCGAGCAGTCGCGCGAGCCGCTTCGCCGCCGTCGGCGTGCGGCAGATCACCGCCGTGGTGGCGTGCGGATCGTCGGCGCGCAGGCCGGCGAGCGCGTCGCCGAGCGCGGCCACGAGGTGGCACTCGTCACCGTGTCGCGCCCGCGCGATCCGCGGCGTCTCCGTCGGGAGCCCCCCGCCCGGGAGGCCCAGCAGCGCGCGGCCGAGCGCCGTCACGTCGGGCGGGCAACGGTAGCTCGTCTCGAGCGTCACCGGATCGTGCTCCGCCGCGTCGAGCAGGCGGAGCGTGGTCGGCCAGTCCGTGAAGAACGCGCTCGGGTCCACTTGCTGCCCGGCGTCGCCCGCCACCACCAGCGTCCCCGACGGCGCCACCGCGCGGCCGATCAGCGCCAGCTCGAACGGCGCCAGCTCCTGCGCCTCGTCGAGCACGAGGCAGTCGAAGGGCCGCGGCGACGCCGCCGGCTCGCCCGCCGCGACGGCGCGCAGGCGGTCCAGCTCGAACAGCGGCGCGAAGTCCTCGGCGTCCACCGTGCCCGCGTCCTCCGTCGGCGTCCCCTCGTCGAGGGCGCGCTGGTCGACCGCCTGCAGCCGCTCGGCGTCCGCGTGGGCGAAGGTCTGCTCGGCCGTCTCTCCGAACTGGATGCGCGTGTGCTCGAACACCTGCGTCGCGTCGCTCGGGCGCACCCCGCCGCCCGAGGCGGCGACGACGAGATCGAGGAGCAGGCGATCGCCGAACAGGTGCAGCAGGTCCTCGCGCCGCGCCCGCGCACGCCCGTGTCGC
>JAJXSP010000426.1 GCA_021784515.1 Myxococcales bacterium
GCCCCGATGCAAAAGCGCCCCACCCGCGCCGCCGCGGCGATCCTGATGCGGCGCATGGCGGAGATCGCCCGCGCGCGCGGCCGCGGCGGGTTCTCGGCCGACGTGCTCGCCGGCAACGAGCCGATGCTGGTCGTGTTCAGGATAGCGGCTTGGATCCGCAGCGGCCGCCTCGACCCGCCGCCGATACGCTCTAAATCCGCCCACTCGAGACTCGGAACGCCGGATTTACTCTCTTCGATCGCCTCGCCGATTCCGCCGCGGGCGATCAAGCGCTCTTCATGCGCCTGCCCGACCCTCGCGGCGGCGGATTGCGCGCCTTCCCTCGGCGTGCGGCGTCGCGGCGGCGGGCATTTCTCCGCTGCACCGCTCGCGGGTGCCTAGCGGCGAAGGGGGCCCCCACTCTCCGCGACCGCGACCGCGACCGCGACCGTGATCGTGATCGCGACCGCCGCTACCGGCAGAGGTCTCCTCCATCGAGCGACGACACCTTCATCGGCGGCACCTCGCGGAGGTGTGCCCCCCGGTCGCGGTCGCGGTCGCGCCAACGGCCACGGCCACGAAAAGTGAGGGGGCCCCCCGCCGCCGTGAGGCGCCCCCTGCGCATGGGCCCCTTGCCCATACCCCGCCAACGGACGCAGAGTGGCCGCCTCGCTCGTCCTGAGGAAAGGGGAATCCATGGGGAACCATCGCGTCACCAGCATCACGTGCCTCGCCTTCGGCGTCTGTCTCACCGGGGTCTTCGCCGACTGCGGGGCTCCCGACACCACCTTCTCGGGAGGAGACGGCGCGGCCGCGACAGGTGACCTGTCCGTCGCCGCCAACCACGGGGTGCCCCGGCGCGACGCCCGATCCCTGCGCCGGCAAGTGCGTCTCGCTCGCGAGCGCCCCGAACAACTGCGGGGCTTGTGGCCACGCCTGCGGCATGAAGATGATCTGCCAGGCAGGGGCCTGCGCGGCGGCCCCC
Source organism: Myxococcales bacterium (assembly GCA_021784515.1). Taxonomy (GTDB): domain Bacteria; phylum Myxococcota_A; class Polyangia; order Palsa-1104; family SHYY01; genus SHYY01. The sequence continues at coordinate 965 of JAJXSP010000426.1, forward strand.
TGCCAGGGGGCCGCCGCCTTCGCCGCGAAGATCGATTACGTCACCGGCAGCACCCCGGGGGAGGTGGCGGTGGGCGACCTCAACGGCGACGGCAAGCCCGATCTTGCTGTCGCCAACGACGACGACAACACGGTGGGCGTGCTCCTCAACCAGTGCCGCTGACCGCCGGCATGTGAATCCGGAGCCCCCGTTTCAGTCAGTCTCCCAATCCGGCCGGGTGCTTCACGGTCGCGGGAGATCTCCTCCGATCCGTGGCGCTGCGGTAGCTCGTGAGGCCGGAAGAAAAGGGTGAGATCGGGCAGCCGGATGAGATCGGGGAGCGAGCGGATGGTTCCTTCCCGTCGGTAAGCATCGCCTGTGGCCGATGGACCATTTCGTCATGCGCCAGCCAGGTTCCCCCTTCCCTGATCTCGTTCGCACTTCCCGATCTCCCCACCTTCCGGCGGCGCCGCGACAGGGGGCCGCCCCTCTGGTAGGCACCGAATCGGCCGCGGCCGTTGCCGCCGTCGCTGCCGCGGCGTAGAATCTCGACCGGGAACGAACGATGAGCGTGCGCGAGGAAGCGATTGAAGAGATCCGCAGAGCCCCCGACGAGGCGGTCGAGGAGGCGCTCGATTTCTTGCGCTTCCTGGCCGCGCGGTCGCGCGCCGAGCGGCTCGGAACGGCGGTCGCGAGCGAGCCGGTGCTCGGACGTGACTGGGACACGCCGGAAGAGGACGAGGCGTGGAAAGACCTGTGAAGGGCGACGTGGTTGTGGTCCCGTTCCCATTCTCCGACCTCACGCGCTCCAAGCGACGGCCGGCTCTGATCGCGGCGACCCTTCCCGGTGACGATCTCATCCTCTGTCAGATCACCAGCCAGGAGCGACACGCCCCGGATGCCGTCCCGCTCGGGCCGGGCGACTTCGCTTCCCGGGGCCTCGATCGGCCGAGCTTCGTGCGCGCGGCTCGACTGTTCACGGCAGACCGCTCGCTGATCCTCTACCGCGTCGGCAGCCTCCGACCCGAGGTCATGCGAGCGGTGACCACGCGAATCGTCGAGGTCTTCACGCGCTGACGGACGGCGAAGGCCGGGACGCCCGCCTCTGTTTTCTCGAGAACCAAGAGCCGCCGTCACCGAGCGGCGACCAAAGCGCCGGCCCACCGGCTGCACGCCAGTGACTCAACCGATGGGGAGGCGATGGATCCGCATCCCCCGGTCGTCGACGGTGACGATCGCGCCCGCCTCGAGGTCCTCCGCGGCGGCGGCGAGCGCCGCGAGGATCACGGCACCATGACGGTCGGCGTCGACGGTGGAGACGCGCAGGTTGACCAGCGACGGGCCGATCGCCCTGCCGGCTGCGAGGATGGCGGAGAAATCCTGATCGTGGCTGACCAGGATCGCTCCCCGGAGCGCTGCCTCGGCGACGATGTCGGCGTCCGCCGCTCGCGCAGCCATGACCTCGGGCACGCGGACCGCCTCGACGCCCGCAACCCGCAGCCGCTCGACGACCCGCCGCGAAACCTTGACGTCCGCGAGGAGCTTCACGCGGCCGTCGGGAGATCGACCGGGCGACCCGAGGCCAGCCACGCGGCGTAGCGCAGGCGCGTCGGTTGCGGGAGTGACGCCTGGGCCACACGCACGCGGTCCGACGTCGGCTGGTGGTCAACGAAGCTCTCGAGGTGCAGAAAGGAACCGCCGGCGCGGGCGAAGCGGCCTACGTCCCGGCGCGGCGCGCTCCGGCGGCCAGCGTGTCGATCAGGCGGTTGAGGTCTTCGATGTCAGTGGATCCCAGCCGCGGCACCGTCGGCAGCCGCTCCTTGATCTGCGCCGCCGTCACCAGGGATTCGCGCAGCCCCGGAGGCGCGAATCGCGTGCTCGAGCTGGGACCGGTTCATGGGGTGCGGGTCGCCTCGGCGGCCAGGGCACGATTGGCCTCTTCGAGCAGCGTCCAACGCTCGCGCGGCGAGAGCACGGGCCCCAGCGGCGAGCACTGCCGGAGCGCCTGCCCCGCCCGCTCGTCGAGCGCGACCGCGGCGATGCGCTCCACCGGCCACCGGGTGAGCATCTCCCGCCACTGCTCCAGCCACGTGCGGGCGGGCTGCTCGGGCGCGGCGAGCCATGCCTCGACGAGGCGCAGGCACGGGAGCCGGAGCTCCGGCTGCCGCGCGATCTTTTCGATCGCGGCGCGGTGGAGGTGCAGGTTGCGCGCATCGGCGCGGGCGTGTCCGTGACGCACCATGGGCGAGAATGTAGCGCGCGCCAGCCTCCCCTACGGTCGCGAAAAGCGGGCGGGCGTCTCTCGAGGCGCTGGCTGCGACGCCTCGCCGGCGACGTCGCGCAGCTGGGGGAAGGATCGCGGGGAGGGCGTCGGGCGCAGGCTTCGGGCGACGAGTCCGCCCCGAGGCAGAACAGCGGCCCGCGCTTCGAGGGGACGCTGCAGGACGGCGTCGACCACCTCGAGGCGCGCTTCGCCTGACATCCCCGTCGGGGATCAGTGCTCGGGCGGGATCACCAGCACCGGACACGGCGCGCGTAGTCGGTGATCGCCTCCCACGGGCTGCCCTCGAGGCGCACCACCTGCACCGTCACGCCGCGGGCGCGCACGCGGCGGCCCGTCGTCGCTGCACAGGTTGACGGTCGCCCCCTGGACGATGAACGCCGGAGGGGGGGTCGGGGCGCTCGCGCTGAACACCATGATCGTCCCGGCGCCATTCTGCCCCGGCGCCAGCGAAATCACCCGGCCGAAGAAGAGAGCCGGCGGCGTCCCCGGGGGAGTGGCCTCCCAGACGTCGACTCCGCCGTTCATCTGCCACAGCGCCACCTGCGGCACCGCGATTTCGACGCTGAAGCCGTGAACGTTCTTGTACAGCGTCGGGACCACCGGGCTCGTGATGGTGGCGTTCGGCACGGTGACCGGGTTGCCGAGCGCGCCATACGACAACACACTGAAAGCGGGCATGGAGACTCCTATTTCCTCAGGTAGGCGGTCACCAGATTCAGAAATGGGCTCACGGCGGCGACGCCAACCTTGCCACCGGCGAAGCGGCCGATCGCGACGCCAAACCAATCCGTAGGCTTCCCACCGAGCGGGCAGAGCATCGGAGGTTCGAGCGCCCCGGTCCCCGTGCCACGAGCAACGCTGAGCTGGTTGCCATCGGTGCCCGCGACGTCGAGCTTGCCGTCGCCGTCGACGTCGCCGATGGCGATTGAACCGATTTCGCCAAACGGCACTCCCCCCGGGTAGTCGGTCAGCCCGAAAGCCCCACCGCCACTGCCGAGGTAGACGGAGTAAACGCCACTCACTGCCAGAACGAGGTCGATCCTGCCGTCGCCGTTGAGGTCGGACGCCGTCAGATCGTTGGGCCCAGAACTTAGATTGTCGATCATTTGGCGCGAGCCGAATCGCCCGGTGCCATCGCCGGGCAGGTACAGAAGGTCGATAGTTGGGAAGTTCATCCCGTTCGCCGTGGTCACCAGGTCGAGATGACCGTCGTCGTTCCAGTCGGCGATCGCGAGGTGCTCGGCACCGTCGAGCTGAAGCGGGTCGAAGATCGAGGGATATTGTGCCGGGGGCAGTAGCGTGCCATCCCCCTTCCCAAGCCACACGTCGATCGGGTTGGGCCCGGCCAGGGTGATCACCAGCGCGACATCGAGCTTGCCGTCTTCGTTGAAATCGCCGACTCCCAGACTGGGCCCGGGCCCGGCGGGGAACAATTTCGGCGCCGCTAGTCCCCCGTTGCCTTCATTCAGGAAGATGGCGATGGCCGCGCTGAGTTGGGTGGCGTAGTAGCCCACCACATCGATCTTCCCGTCGCCGTTCATGTCCCCAAGCGCCAAATTGGACACCGTCGCCGCCGCCGGCAACGGGACGATCACCGGATTCTTGAACCCTCCATTCTGGTCGGCGAAGATCACCGCCATACCGCAGTCTCCTCCAACTACGAGGTCCGAGAGCCCGTCGCCGTCCATGTCCGCGGTCTTCACGGAAACCGGCTCGATGGCCAGGGGGATCGTCAGCGGCATCTGGAAACCATTACACGCCAGCGGGGACAGGTCCGGCCCGGGTGCCAGGTCAGGCGGCTCGGCGATGTCCGGCCCCGGGGCGAGATCGAGCGGCACCGACGAGTCGAACAGCGCCGAAAAGTCCAAGGGCACCGACAAATCCGGGACCGCGGAGTCTCCCGGCAGCGGCAGGTCCCGGGCCGCAGCCATGTCGGCCGCACCATCGCGCCTGTCCGGCATGTCGAGCACCGCGAAATCCCCGGCTGTCGCCAGGTCGGCCGGTGGCTCC
>JAJXSP010000029.1 GCA_021784515.1 Myxococcales bacterium
CGACCGACGCCGTGGTGAGCGGGGCGAGGAAGCCGAGCGTGCGCACGAGCGCGGTGCTGGCGTCGGAGGCGAAGGCGGCGAATCGCTCAACGAGCGAGGACGGCAGCGCCGCGATCTCGAGCGGCGGCATGAAGCGGCCGCGGCTCTCCTGGAACAGCCGGGTCGTCGGAAAATCGTCCTGCCACCAGGCGCGCCATCGGTTGAGCGTCCGGCTCGGGATCCCCGTCGCCCGTCGCGCCGCGCGCGCGGTCGCCGCCGCCTGCGCCGCGAGGGTGCCCAAAAGAACCGCCACGCCAAAGTACACCCGACGGCCCAGGAAGCGCACCGACGGTGGCGTCGTGCGAAGGCGGCAGCCGTCTCGGGCGCAGCAGAGGCTGAACCGGCGCGTGAACACCTCGCCGGCGGCGGCGACCAGGCCGCCCCGCGGCTTACGCGGGTAGTCGCCGCGATGCAGCCGCCCGCCGCAACGACGGCAGCCTGCGGCGGCCACGCGACGGCAGATCGCCTCGTCGAGGGTGACCAACCATCGCAGGATCTTGTCGTCGAGCGGCGCAGCGGGCAGCATGGGGGCCTCCGGTCTTTGACACCCGGAGACCAGCCCCTTCGGACGAATTGAGCAACTTCTCCGAGGGGGCGCCGCAATCGCTCCCTGTACTCACGCATCCACCACCGCTTCCAGGTCGGTCCGCTCACCACCGAGGACACCGCCGCCTACCTCGCACTGCGCCTCAAACAGGCCGGCGCCGACCCCGGTCTGCTGCAGCACGACGCGATCGCCCGCCTGCACGAAAGCACCAACGGCGTGCTCCGCGACCTCGACCGCCTCGCCACCGCAGCCCTCCGCGACAGCGCCAAGAAGAAGCGCCGCCTCGTCGAGCGCGACATCGTCGACCGCCTCCTGCACACCGACAACACCACTGCCGCGCTCCTCTGATCTTTAGTCCCCCATCGCGCCGGCGACGCCCCCCGCCGCCCGGCGCGATGTCCATCTCCTCCCCCGCCGCGCCCCCGCCGTGGTGTGATGTCCATCGCACGCCTGCCGGACACCAGTCCCCCACCGTCGAGGCTACCAAGGACGTGCGGACGCGCTCCGCCACTTCCCACGCCTGGGCGTGCTCCTCGTCGGTGGCGCAGATCCCAGCAGGGCGTTCTGGGTCGAAATCCAGCGGAAGCCAGCGGCGCTTCAGGACGTCTCGGTCGGTCGTAAGCGGGTCCGTTTTGCGCACTTCGCGGGAACGGTTTTGTGCGCGGGCGAGCAGGGCCGGCTTGACCGGGTTCAGCGTGAAATAGACACCGGTCCCTACACGGTCCCACCGCTCAGCCTGCACCGCGAATGCCTTTGGGTTGTCGAAGTAGCCGGAGGCTGTTCCGCGTGGGGTGTTGAGAACCCGCAGTTCTGCAACCTGGCCAGGCTCTAGCAATACGCGGAGCGCGCTGTCAACGAGGACCTTGCAGTCCTGGGTATTCTGCTGGACACTCATCTTGTCACCCTGTCGCGGCGCCCCGTCTTCCCGGACCGGCGCCGCGAGTTTTATGCCGCCTCGTTCTCGACGAACTTGGTGAGCGCCTCGATCACGAGTTGACGCAGGCGCCCGAACCTACCGGGGATCGCCTTCCTCGCCGGGCACAAGAACCTGACGACCACGAACCACTACCTCCACGCGACGGCGCGGGCTGCGGCCGAGGTGCTGGCCGTCGGGGATGGCAATTCTGGTCGCCAATTGGTCGCCGAGGCCGCCCCGGAAACGAAAGCGGCGCTTCCGTAGAAGCGCCGTCTCTCGTCGGTGCGGTGCGAAAGGAGGGACTCGAACCCTCACGGTGTTACCCACAGGATCCTGAATGTCGCTATCTTCTAACAGTTTCAGCTACTTGCGCGAGTGAACGTGTCAGATTCGCGCAGATTCCTCGACGGAGCGGTTCGGATTCTAGCACAGGTTCTAGCACAGACGCAGCGCGTCATGTTGACCAAAAACACGAAGATGACCCCGGGGTCAACTGGCTGCATTTAGTCTCGCGAGGCTTTCGAGCAGACCTCTGACGGCACCCCACGCATCTGCTTGGATCGCCTCGTTGCCTTCATCCAGAAACTGGGCGACCCGACGGGGACCGAGGCTGTCGACGGTCTTGAAGTCCTCATCGAGGAAGGCAACCGCGTTTGTGGCCTCTGCGTCGTCGAGCAGCTGACCAAGCTGTTCCGCCGTTGACTTGATGCCGAGCGGGTGGTTCCGCAGCATGTACGTGAGGTCGTAGGCGTCCTTGTTTTCACCGCGTCCCCGAAAGGCGAGCGCCTTCATCGCAACGAAGGCCGCCGGGCCGCAAACCCAAACCTCCCGCCGAGCCTCCTCGTCGAGAAGTGTCCTTCCCTCGATCACGACCTTCGTCTGGTCGCGAAACGCGAGGCGTAGACCCGGAGCGATGATGGCCGCGAAGTCGGCCTCAATGTCCTTGACGCGCGCATCGGCCTCCTCTCCGGCCGCCGGGGGAATCAGGAAGTCTACGGTGACCTTGGGCGGCCTTTCGATTTGCCAGCGCTGGCGGGTCGGGTTGCCCCTCTCGTTGCGGTCCGGCGCGAAGCCCGCCGAGCGCAAGCGCTCGGTGAGCGCCTGATACCGCTTGTCGTCGAAGATCGCCAGCGCAAGCCCTACGTCGAGATCTGCTGTACCGACGTGCTGATCGCCCGCAGCCCGTTGGTCGACGAGAAGGCTCGGCACGAGTCCGCCTACGATCACAACCTCATCGAGGAGATCCCCGAGCTTCGTGGCGACGTAGAGGCAAGTGGCGCGCACGTGGCCGACGAAGGTTCGATCGTACCCGGCCGCAGTCCGTGGCTTGGCGGTCATCTCGACTTCCATCCAAGGAGGCGCGAACGCAGCTCGCTTGCCGCCTCCTTCGCGCGCTCGGGTTGGGCTTGCAAATCTAGGTAGGCTTGCACCGGGTGAACGCAGGGAGTTTCTGCCCGCACCTCGGAGCCAAGAAAGACGCCCTCGTCGTCGGGCACCGCGAGCCAAACATTGGCCCCCTTCGGTTCTTCCCGGAAGCCAATGTCGTCGAGGAAGCCAGGGTCCGGGAGCCCCTCGACGAAGAACGTGGCGAGCCGGAACCCGGCGAACGACGTATAGAGCCATGCCGCCGCAAGGCCGGTCGCCGCGAACCGCACGTTGCTCCTGGTGAACGCCGAAGAAACGTCCGCAACCAGCTTCTCGCTCGTTGGAGCCGTGATGTGTCCCTTGACGACGGTGTGCTTCGCGAAATCGTAGACCTCGCTCCAAGCGTCAAGAAGCAGGTCGGGGTCGACAACGCCGACCCTTCCGTCTCCAACGTTGCGCACCAGCCCGTCGGCCTCCATCCTGCGAACGATCCGGCTGACGAACCCGCGATCGAGGCCGGATTCATGCGCCAGCTCTTGCTGGCGGAAGGAACGTTGAGGGTCCAGCAGCAACAGCCGAGCGATTCTGGCGCTCTTAGGGGCGAAGACCGAGAACGGACGCCCGCGGCGCGTGAACTTGTTGGGTCGGCCCTCGACAAGGATTCCGAGGCCCGGGGCGACGATGTGGCCGTTGCCTGACAGATCGAACCACGAGACTCTCGCTTCGTCGCAGATGCGCTTGCCGACTCCGCCCATGAAGGGAACCACCACCACCGGGATCGACGTACCAGAGACCTTCTGAGCGAGCCACTCTGCTTCAAGAAGGGCCGCCTTTGCGGCGGACGCAACCGCTGCTGCGTCGCTGTGCCCCTTGTACTCGATCGCGAGGACGAGGTGATTGCCGACCTGCACGACCATGTCGGCGCCGGAGTCCTTGTCGTTGAGGCGGTAGCTAATGCTGCTCGATCGAGCAACGGTCTCGGCCATCCGACCGCTCTCAAGCCACCAGGCGAGCTGGCGGCGAGCCTCCTCCAGCGCCACGGATTCGATCATGATGACTATAATAGCTGAGTTGACCCCGGGGTCAAGAGCGCCAAAATATGCATCGTCCATCCGATCCGAGGTCCCCGATCCCCGCAGCCCGCAAGTTCCCGGGGCTGCTGGGCCGCGCATTAAGCGAATGACTCAGGTGGACGGAGGCTTCGCGACCAGCTCCGAGAGGGGCCGTCGGAGGGCCTGCGCAACGCGCACGATCGTGCCCATCGAGGGCACGTGTCGCCCTGCCTCCAGCCAGGCGAAGTTGGAGGTGGCCATGCCGACCTTCGCAGCGGCGTCGCGTTGTGAGAGCCCGAGCCGCTTGCGGAGCCCGATCAACCTCTCGGCAACGCGCGTCCGATGTCGTCCTCCTCGACAGCCTCCAGCGGCGCAGCCTGCGCCCGGTCGGTGATGTAGAGGACGAGATCGGCACCGCAGTCGGTGCGTGTGCCGTCCTTGCGCACGAGGTCGATCCCGGCACCGAACTCGTCGACCGAGGAGCACACGACGCGGGGTTTCGCGGGCAGACCGAGCTGCCCCAGCTCGACGCGCACGATGCGGGGAGCCTCGGTTCCCGCGAACGCGCACACAAGGCGGCCATCGTCGGGGTCGAGATGCGCGAACAGCAAGCGCGGTGGAACTTCGCGGCCCAAGTTGCGAGCCGCCCGCGGCCGACGCGGCCCTTTCCCGCGGGCCGTCGCTGTCGCCGACTTCCTACTCATTCTCGCCCCCCTTCGCCGGCCGACGGGGCCCCGGCCTCTTCCGCGGCGGGGTGCCTCCGAGCCGAGCCAGCTCAGCGCGCAGATCCGACAGCTCGGCATCCTTTCGCACGCTCTCCCCCTCCGTCGCCCAGTAGTCCTCCTCGACCTTCTTGGTTGCGGTCTGGCTGATCTCCAAGTCGATGCGGAGGCGCTGCACCACGCGGTCCCTGTCGGCGCGTTCATCCACCAGACGTTCGGGCCGAGGTCCCTCGGTTCATCGTCGCGCATCGCGGTCTCCCAAGCGGATCCCTTTCAAGGAAAGAAGCAGCCTCCTCCCCGGCAACCCCGTGCCCGGTCGCCGTTCAGCCCAGAGGCTTCTCCCGCTGCGGCGTCACGAGGATGTGGTGCCTCGCAAGCCATGAGATCGCTTCGCGAGGGCGGAGCAGGCCGTCCCCGTCGCGCTGGAGTTCACCCTCGGCGACGAGCTGTCGCACACGGCTGGGGTCGACGCCGCCCAGGGCCGCGAGCTGCCCGCTGGTTACCCCCCTAGATTGCCCAAGGCGGACTCGCGCTTCGGCTGCGAGAAGGATGACCTCTAGCTGTGCAACGAGATCCGTCACCTCCCGGGGCGCGCCCCGTGGATCTGTGGTCCCAACCGTCGCCTGCGCGAGGCGGACGTCCCTCATGGTTCGTTGAGCGTCCTGCGGTTCTAGGCCCTCGCCCGTTCTGGCCCACTTCACGAGCATGAAGAGCCCCATGCTGAGGGGGTTGGTGTCCCTCGCGAACTCGACCTTGCGCCCGCGGCGGACCACTACCTCGCACCCCAGTGCTCCCGCTTGCGTGCCGATGCGCCGCTGGAGAGAATCGAAGAGATCATTCCCGAGCTGCGTCTCGCGCAGGTTGGGGAGGCGTGGGCTGGTAGGTCGGCGACCTCGTCGCATAATTAACGATATCATGCGCTAGTTTCCTTGCAAGAACCACTCAACAAATTGGAATGCCTTGGATATTTCCCCGAATCGTAGGCGGCTACCCTCCCGGCTATATGTGGCCCTGGGAGGGCACCCGATGACGAGCACCCGCCGACCGACGCGACGAACTTCGCCCTCGCCTTGGGCACCGGGCCGTGGGGGCGCCGACGCCGCGCCCAGTGGGCACACTCTCAGCGCCCGCTCGCTCATCATCGCGGTCATGGTCTTCGCGGTAGCCTGCGTCACTTGGTGGTCCGGACGCCCGAGCCTTGATGCCTGGATGCGCGGGCGAGTGGACGCGACGACCATCTCGCTCGTGAGCGCGCTGCTCCTGACTGCCATCTTCGCGGCTCGGCGGCGGGTGCGGGACCCCGTGAACTTGATCCCGACTTTCGTCGTCGCGTTCGAGCTGGTGCCGATGGCCTTCATGATCGTCGGTGCGACGCTCCCGGGGGAGATCCCGCACTTTACGGAGGTGGAGCATCGGCGGCTGATCATCGTCGCCGGATTCGCCGGGCTCATGGTCCTGTTCCGTCACCTCCAGCACCGCGACCGCCCCGCTGAAGACAACGCATGACGCGAGTTGTGCGACCGAACCGAGTCCGGGAGCCGTAATTGCACCGACGCCCAAGGCCCCGCGGATCGCCCAGGATCGATCGGACGGCCCGTCGGAGGGGTAGAGCCCCACCCGTCAGGAAGACGCCCTCCCAGGGTCTGCCAGCGCCCTCCTGGCGACCGTAGCAGCAGGCACTCGTCGATCCGTGATCTGGTATGAGATCCGTGTGATAGCTCGCTGTCCAGTGGACTTGGGGGTACGTCTCACGCCGCGTGTGGCGTCATCGGATCACGGCACACGATCAAGCCCGATGGTCGGGCAAGGCGGTGCCGGACGCCACCAAGGAGTGTTCGATGAGCGAGCCGAAGAAGATGACCCCCGAGGACGCCGCCCGCATCCAGTCCCACGCCGACAAGTCCGGCACCAACCAGGACTTCAAGGCGCGGGCGCAGTCGGCGGCCGACAAGAACGCGGCCCAGAAGGGCCAGCAGGACGGGGGCCAGCAACCGGGCAAGAAGTAGAGCGACAAGCAGCCGGGGCAGGCCGGCGACGCCAGCCTGCCCCGGTGGAGGTTCGACATGATCTTCGAGACCCTGATCAAGGACTGGATACAGCACGCGCCCGGCACGGGCGTCCGATACCCCCTGAGCGGCGAACTCGTCGGGCACGTGGCGGGCTTCCTCCGCCTCAAGGGCTACCTCCGCGAGGGATGGGAGGGCGCCAGCTACAAGACCGCGCAGCGCTACTTCAAGGGCGAGCGCATCGAGCCCGCGACCGTCGAGAGGATCCTCGACTCCCTGGCCGCCGCGCTTGTTCCCGACGGAGGGCCAGGGCCAGGGCTCAATCTAGCGGGAACCCGCGGATGGATGCGGAGGTTCTTCGGTGCGGCGCTGGTGCGATGGGACGTGCTCATCGGCGGCATGCTCGGCGGGGGCTTTCCGATCCTTGAGCCGCGCCTCGCGCCGATCCCGTTCCTGCGCCTCTTCATCCTCGACGCGGCGATTCGTTGGGGCGCGGCCCAAACGCTGGTCTCGCGCGATGGCAGCGAGCCCGACTTCCACCCCGCGCTCCTTGAACGGGACGGCGTGCGTCGCACGATGGACGCACTTCGCGCAGCGCGACCGACGATCACGCTCGCCGCACTCGCCGAGGCCGCGAGGGTCTCCGAAAACACGCTGGAGGCGTGGCGACGAGGCGATCAGTTCCCGACGGACGACAACCTCAAGTACCTCGCAGCAGTGCTCGCGGAGAAGTCGAGCATCGCCCTCGGGGAGGTCGAGTTTCGCCTGCGCCTCGCCGTCGGTGTCACGGCGCTCCGACAGTTCCTCGCCGACCTCTGCGGCGAGAACATCGTCGCCGATCTCGTCGAGACGTTCGCGAAGGTTGCGCGCCTCACGCATCTCTGGCTGCGCTTCGCTCCGATCCCAGACGATGTTGTCGTCGATGTCGTCGACGAGGTCATCGAATACGGCGCGCACGCGACGATCAGGGATCGGCTCCTGCCTCACCTCGCTGAGTGCGCTGAGCGCCATGCCGAAGTGCGGGCCGACCTCCTCGCCCTGCCCGGCGACTGGGACCGGCGGCTGAACTACTGGTGCAAGATGATGACGGCATTTACCGTCGTCGGCGGCTTCATGAACCACGTGCGCGGCATCTCCGAAGAGGAGAAGCGACGCCTACGGCCACAGGTGGAGGAGCGCGTCCTGCGCATGCGGCTCTTCGACGAGGAAGACGCTGAACATCCGCACCTCCACAACGCGCCGGTCGATGCGAACACGCGGGCGAAGCTTGAAGCTATCCGGGGCCACCGCGAGTACTCGATCGGGCACACCGGCGAGGCCGCCGAGCACCTCCGACGCGCGCTCCACCACGACCCGCTGAGCGCCGCCTACCATTACGACCTCGGCTGCTTCCTGGGGGAGATGGTGTCGCACGGGCAGCTCAAGCGCCTCGACGAGGCGATCGCTGAGTGCCGGATGGCCGCGCGCCTGTCGCCGAGTTGGAACGCGCCCCTACCCGAGGCCGCGATCATCTACTCGAACGTCGGGATGCTGGAGGAGGCGATCAAGGTCTTCGACGAAGCCGAGCCGGTCGCAAGGGGCTGGGCGCACTACCACTTCACCCGCGCCAACACGCTCATGTGGCTCGGGCGCTTCGAGGATGCTGTGGCCGCCTTCGAGCGTGCCTACCAGATCCAGCCGCGGATGCTCGATGCGCTCGTCCACAAGGCCGTCGTCCTCACGCTCCTTGGCCGGCACCGAGAGGTGACCAAGATGGCGCCCGAGATCGCGCACCGTGGCGGCCCGAAGTGTGCGACTCCCGAAGACTGGCTGAGATGCTACCCGCCGATGTCGGAGCTGGCCCAGAAGCTCCGCGGAGCTGGGACCGCGCCGCCGCCACCGGCCCCCTCGGCCTCATCGCCGACGAGGGCAGCCACCTTCCCGCCCGCCCCGAAGGTCGGCCGCAACGAGCCCTGCCCCTGCGGCAGCGGCAAGAAGTACAAGAAGTGCCACGGGGGGGCGGATGCTTGATCGCCGCTGTCCCCTCGTCCTGATCGGAGCCCTTGTGCGCGGCGAGGCCGACGGTACTCTCGTCCGAGATGATGGTCGGCACGATCGCCCGATGGGGCACCAAGGGCTTCGGCTTCGTCGAGGCCGAAGGGCTTCCATCGCCGGCCTGGACGCACGCCGAGTACCTCGCCGACGGGGCCTACGAGCCTCGGCGCGGCGATCGAGTCGAGTTCGAGCTGGTGCGCCTTGCCGACGGCCGGCTCCAAGCTCGACGAGTGCGGCCGTTGAGCGTCCCCATCACACCGACGCCACAACGGTCTGACCCTAGGACATCGGCCACCACGCCGTCGATGGGCACGCTCGGCGAGAAGCTGGCAGCGGCGAGCGGCGTGGTCGCCCTCGTGCGCCCGGCACCATCGAGGATCGGCATCGGGCTTCAGATCGCGGAGCGTCGACGGGCGCGAGACACGGAGCGCGCGAGCATCATGCAGCAGGCGGCGAAGCTCCGTCGAGAGAGCGAACAGCTTCTCGCTCGCGCACGAGACCTCGCCGCCGAGGCCGACCGCCACGAGGACGACCTTGACCAACGTCGGGTCGCCGCCGAGCGTGATGACGATGAGATCGTCAAGGGGTACCTCACCACCCTGTGCGAATCCTTCGAGCGCGCGTTGGAGGACAAGGCGCGGCTACAAAGAGCAGCAGACCGTGCTCGTGCCGTCGCCGTGGACCGGGTGGGCGCACAGGCCGTCAGCGACTACGACGAGGTTCGTGATCGACTCGCGGTCGCCACCGACAGCGACGACCGCCTCGGGCGTGCAGCCTTCGAGATGCTGGAGAAGGACCGTCGCTCGGCGCTGCGAGAGTACGCCGGTGCCCTCGACGCGCTCGCGCGAGCCCCTCAGATCCTTGGGCGCTTCGTCGCCTTCATCGCGGACGGCACGACTACTCTCGTTGCACCGATCGCAGTCGCCGCCCCGCTCCCGACCGGCAGCGTGATCACGCGCATCGCGTGCGCCTTCTGGCAGGCCGCGGAGCGCGCTGCAACGGAACTGGGCGGGCGATGTACCGTCGAGGACGGCGCGGTCGGAGGGCTCCTCGCGGTTCGCTTCCCGCTCCAGCAGGATGCGGCGCTGTTGGAGGTGCTGATCGACGAGACCATCTCCACGCGCCCCTCGCTCGACGCGATGGGGATCGAGCCCGCGTTCGAGATGGCCGAGAACATCGCGGTCAGGTTCGATGCCGTCGACGAAGAGAAGGCGAGCAGCGACACGGCTGCGTCTGGAGGCGTGGAGGGCGGGCGTTCTCTGCCCGAGGTAGCGGCACGCCTCGGATTGTCGCTGCGTGACGCGGTGGCGGCGCTCCACGACGCCGGCCTACCCTTCCTGGACGACGACGTGGAACCGGGGGCAGAGGACACGCTGCGCGTGCTCCTCGGCGAGGTGCCCGCCCCCGCCCTTGAAGCAGAAGCTTCGCCGCCGCTCGATGTCACTCCGGCTGCGGCCGGCGAGATCCCTCTCGCCGGCAACATCGCCCTCGCGTCGCGGATGCTCGCGAAGCTGCTCCGAGACCGGCGGGTCGGGGGGCGGCACACGCGCATGGACAACGCCTGGGGCCACCACTTCGCCGACGAGGAGAAGCAGCCTGCCCGTCTCGTCGCTGAGTGGCTGGAGCGCGACGGCATCTTCCTCAGCAAGGACAACGAGCACTCACACCACATCTCCATCAACCCTCGGCGCCTGCGAGATGTTCACGAGATCATCGAAGGCTCGTGGGGGAGGCGCGATGAGCTGCGACGGGGGTAGCCCCCCGGCCAGCACTCGGTGCGCCTATTCCACGATCCACCCTCTAGCGATGAAGTGGCTCGTCGCGTGAAGCTCAACGGCTCCCGGGTTGAAATCGACCGCATGGAGGACCCTCCCGAAGCGGTCCGGTTTCGCGGCGCGCGTGTCGAGGACGAGGATGAGGAGCTTCGTCAAGGGCTCGGGGGCGGAGTAACCGCGCAGCCGGGCGTAGTCGTGCAGTAGCGTCCATCGTGAGGAGGCCAACGCCATGTCGGTGCTGAGGAGCAGGCGGCGCTCTCCGGCGTCGAGCCGCTTCACGAGCGGCGCGACCGCGACACCCAGGATCTTCTCCTGGTAACCCGAGACGCCGAAGATCTTGATCTCGCCGAGCATGCGCAGCTCGGCGTTGTCCTGATCACCGGCGTAGGCAGCGAAGTCCGCCGTCTTCCTCTTCGCCAGTGGAGCGCAGTTCACGTGGAAGTGGTCTCCTCGTCGTCGGAAGAAGCGCAGCGCCTCGCCCTGCAACCATCCTTCTCGGCACCCAGCGCCCGCCAACACCTCCGGCAAGCTCTCCTCGACAGCGCAGAAGAACAGGCGAAAGCCCTTGATCCAGTAGTCGCTCGTCGTCATGGCGCTTCGCGTATCATGCTCCCCGCAGGTTGATCGGGCCAGCAATGCGGATAACGTCCACCATCAGGCGTGTCGAACGTCAGCGACGGAGACTGTGAACGTGCCCACTCTCGCCGAGAAGGAAGCGGCTTTCAAGAAGGTCAACAATGCGATGAAGCCCCACACCGGGCGATTCGTTGCAGCGATCTATGGCTGTATCAGTCGCGACGACGGCGAGCTGCTCGGCTCTGGGACCTTCCTCGAAGTCGGCGGCACGACGTACCTGTTGACAGCGGCGCATGTTGCCGAGGAGGGACTGAAGAGGTATTGGAAGATGGCCTGCTCGACCGGCAACGGGCTGCCGCCACAGATCCTCGAAAACCCTATCATCTGTCGTGGCTTTCCATCAGACCTTGCGATCACGCGTGTAGAGCCGCCACCGCCCACCGCGCCCGGCCGTGGCAATCCCCACGGGCCGCAGGCGCCCTCTCTAGTTGGAATCGACGTGTTGCCCTCTGGGCGGTTCGCGAGCGAGCTGGGGACGGCTGAAACCGATGTCCTGTATGTCCACGGCTTTCCTGGCAAGTACAGCAGGTTTCTCCGGCTCGGCAACGGTGTCTTCTCCGACTCCTTCCCCTACGGGACCTGCCTCGGCAGCTCGAACTACAGTTGGTTCAACCCGTCCGTCCACTTCGCGGTCGAGTACCCCGCGAGCGGGCAGCAAGATGAGTTCGGCAAGCCAGCGACGCTTCCAGATCCCCACGGCTTGAGCGGCTCAGCTCTCTGGAAGACCAACCTGAACAGCGTTCCGGTTGCAGCGTGGTCCACCGATACTGCGCGCGTGATCGGCGTCGTGACGACTTGGGACATGGACGCCCAGAGTCTCGTGGTTACCCGAATCGAGGCCGTCCGAGAGTTCGTTTTGTGGGCGGTTCGCCAAGAGCGGGCGTACTTCAACTGGCTGGGCCGCGGTCAGCCGAACGGTGATGACTGGGTCGATTGGTTCGCCGCAAGAAACCAGCTACCCGATCTGTAGGTCGCCGCGAGCCGCGTCGAGCGAGCGAAGAAGAACGTGCCCGACGCTCCTCTGCCATCATCGTCAGCAACGAAAAGCGTGGGAAGGGTGCAGGCTGTCGTCGAGGGGCGGAAGTCGGTTGCAGGGTGAAGGTGATGGTCCTGACAAGCCGGAAGAGCCATTGACGTGGGTCGTGGCGATTGTGCGTCGGAAACTCGACTACAGGCGCCGGATAAGGCTAGCCAGCGCGGCAGGCACCTCGCGGGCGATCGGGTCGAGGGCGTCGGCGAACACGTCGTAGATGCCGCTTCTCGGGTTGCCCCTGTCGGCCACCCGCGTCCACTCGCGGAGCTGTCGCCCTGTCACGCCGATAGCCGCAACCTGCGCCCATGTCACATGGTGCTTCTTTGGCGCGCGCTCCGCCACGACGTAGGGCACGGCGAACATCATCAGGGAGGCGAAGTCCTTCGACACGTTGACCGGGCTTGCATAGATCCGGCGCAGGTTGCGAAGGGTAGTGAACAGCGCTTCGCCAGCGTCCCAACGGCCCGCCCTGCACGCAACGAGGAGGAGTCGCCTCGGCTTGAACGGCTTGAGGTATTGCGCGAAGACCGACCACTGGACGAAGTTGGTGGCGTCCAGCCGTATCCCGGTCTCGTTGGAGTGCCCCACGATGACGATGACGTCGAACGTCCTCTTCGCCTCAGCGAGAGGCGCCAGGTTCGATAGCAGCTCGCTGAGCGTAGCGGCGTCCTCGATGGCGACGTTCGCGTTCAGGCCCGCGCTGACGAGGCCGGCGGTGATCCGCGCCGCCGTCTCAAAGTGCAGGCCGTCGGCCCTGAGCTTGTTCGCATCGACATGGAGAACGAGCAGCGAGGGTCGTTTGGGGGGCGCGCGGCGGCGTGGCGAGGTTCGCCGCGTAGCCGTGCCCTTCTTCTTTTTCCTCATCTTGGCCATCACGATTCTGCGGGTGTCGAATACGCAGCGAACGCCTGATTGAGCCGCGCGCGGTTGCGGTCGAAGATCACGTCGGGAACCAGGGGCAGGTCGGACAAAAGGCAATTGTACTCGACGAAGAGCCGAAGGCCCTCATTGGCCGAGGGCGCCCCCGTTCGGGTCTCGGCGCGAATCGCGGACAGGAGTTTGCCGCACTCCCGGTCCCCCCGCTCGTAGGAGCGAGCCTCGCCGAATACGTCGACGGCCACCAGCACCGCGACAACAGCGCCGACCACCCGGAGGACGACATGAATAACCTCCCCTGGCTGCGCGATCGCCCCGCCGACAAGAACGGCAACGAACGCAATCATGGCGATGGCGAATTGCGACCAGCGCCTACGCGCCATGATGGTCATGAGGTGATGCGTGAAGAAGACCGACTCCGTGAGGTTCGCGAAGAACCGCTCATCGCTCGGCTTGCCGTTGTGTGTGTAGTACTCACTGTCTACTTCTGTCCGCTCGCCTGCCTTCGCCTGAACGTCAAGGGGTACGGCGAGGACGAACTCCGCGCGGTCGGTCGGGGGGATCGGCCACCCGAGCGCGCGGCTCTCGAAGTCGAAGCGCCGCAGCCTTTCGGCGAGCCGGAACTTTGACCTCGAACGTGAACCGACGAGCTTGGCGATCATCTTCGCCGCGACCGCCAAGAGGCTCATTACCGAGGCGACCGACATGAACGGCACGAAGGCCGCCCCGAGCGCCAGCGCCGCTGCGCAGGCTTCCAGGAGCCAGTACCGATCTTTCTCCGTTTTTGACCGAGAGAACAGCAGCCGCATGGCGCCGAGCATCGGCGGCTCCCGCGGAACACTCGGGGGTGGGGTCGTTGCGCCGTCCATCATGGGCCGGGTCCGCTACCGCGCGGGGAACTGGCGGTTGAAGACGAGGTCCCAGTAGTAGAAAGCGTCGTCGATCTTGCGGCACTCCTCGGCATCGATAGCGGCGGCCGCTTTCTCGACAGCGTACTTCGCGTGGCCGACCAGGGTGTCGCGCTGCGCTTCCGTCGCCGTCGCGGGGATGCGGCCGGAGATGCCGAGCGGGTCATTGAGAGCGGCGCCATTGCGATCGCGCAGCAGCCGGAACGCTTCGATGAGGCACTGCTGGTAGGTCCTCGCCCCGACGCACACCGATTCCGATGCGAGCAGCAGTTCGAGGTGAAAACCGAGAAGTGGGACGCGCGGCGAGCGCGAGTACTTCCACCCCTTGAGCAGCCGGATCGTCTTCGAGAGCTTGTAGCCAGAGCGCTCATCCTCATCGCGCAGGTACTTCGTGTGCCGCTGCGGCGAGGTCTTGCGCCAGCCCCCGACCCCATCGGGGATCTCGAAGACGGGGTAGTGCGGCTGGGTCTCTGTGGTGCCGACCCAGACTCCTGGCACCACGTCCACCCCCCCAGCGCCCTGCTCGAACTCGACCACCACCGCCGGGCCGTCGATTCGCACGTTCGTGTTGCGAAACCGTGCTTGGAGCGCTTTTTTGGTGCGGTCGAGCGTGGTCGTGGAGGCCACGCGCGACCCGCCCCACGTCACGTCGCTCACGCCGAGCTTCGCGAAGTAGTCCACGTCGCTCCAGAGGTGAATCGCAGTCTCGCGCGTGTGGCTGCCGATGATCGTCAGCTCGGTGTAGCCCGGGAACTCGGCGGCGATCGCCTGCTCGACGGTCTTCTTATGCGCCTTGCGCTTGTCGACCTCGGAGGCCTTCGGCTCCAGGCGCGACAGGTACTCCTGGAAGCCCTCGTATACGCTCTTCGGCATGTTCTCCTCTCGGGCGACTATCGGAACTTGAAGCGCCTCGTAGCCCTGATCTTGTCGTAGGCGGCCTTGACCGCGACGAATTGATCATTGGCGAACCTCTGGATCTCGGGTGCGAGGTGCGCGACCTGATCGGGGTGTGTCAACTTCGCGTGCGCCTTGTACGCCTGCTCGACCTCCTCGTCCGTTGCCGTCGCAGTGATCCCCAGTCTCTTGTAGGGATCGTCTTCCTTGGGCGCGGCGGCAGCCAGGAAGGCTCCCCAGTCGATCGGGGGGTTGGGCGCGACGGGCGGCTTCATCGCCCCCTCGAAGTAGGCGATCACCGCCTTCGCGTGCCGCTGCGAGATGCCCCCGGTGGCGGCGAGCGGGATCGGCGACTGGAATGCCAGCGACAGCAGGCCGGCGACGCCGAGTGCGAGAAGGTCTGCCTTGATCTCGTTCGAGCTGCTCGACACAAGACCCGGGTGGAATGCGCGCGCCTTGCCGTCGAGAAACAGGTAGTAACCGGCTGGGGCCGTTTGTGGCGTGACGGTGAAGATGCTGCCCACATACTTGAGCGCCCACGGGTCGTAGAGCAGCGTGAAGGTGTCCAACGAACCGAAGCCAACCTTCCCGCCGTGCTCGGCGGAGAAGTGCTGGATCACGCCCGAAAGGAAAGAGCCGGCACTGCTCCCAGGCCCGAGGTGGACGATCACCAGAGGGCGCGAGGCGACGAACGCGGCGAACGTCGCCTGCGACAACTGGTCTGCGCGTCGCTCGCGCGCCATTGTGGCCAAAGGACTCGCCATGAGGGTTCTCCGTTCCCAACAGGGGCTGGGGGGCAGGATCGGCGTCAGGCCCCGCGCGTCCCAATAAGCACTCGCCTTGACCGCGTCAAGCTAGGTGAGAGCGCTACACGCTCCCGGGGTGACTACTTCCGGTTCTTCTTCATCTGGTCGAGGTAGTTCTCCACCTTCTTCCTGCTCGGCCCCTCCTGCTCGATGACCTTCTTCACGAGCGTCGAGGGCAGTTCGTGCTTCTTCGCAATGTAGGCGACCTCGTAGGGTTCATTCGCGGACACGAGGTCACGATCGGGCTTGCCGGTCTTCTTCTTATCGTCGGGCATCTTGCTCTCCTTGTGAAAGGGCTCTCGGCCTACCGCTTCGGCACCCACTGCTCGCCGGGCTTCTGGGTGGGCGGGAGCGGCTTGTGGCCGGGCGGCATGTTGATGTCCCGGTCGCGGCCCGGCGGTCGGTGCTTGGGATCGACCGGCTCGTAGGGGCCGGGCTTCTGCGGCTTCTCGCCGGGTTTCTGGGGATACCCGGAGGCCCCGAGCCCTTCCCACGGCCTCGGCCGCACGATCGGGGGGATCTCCGGCGGCGGGCGGACCGGGCGGATCTCCGGCAGCGACGGGATCGGACGGACCTCGCGCGGGGGCCTGATCGGGGGGATTTCGGGACGGGAGGGAGGCGGTCGATTGCTCATGTTCTTCTCCTTGCCTTGCCCCCACGGGTCGGAGGGCGCTTGGTGTTGTCCACACCGTCCGCCGTGTACGCTACGCTGTCAACACCTTTCTCGCGAGGCAACCTCCCCTCATCCCTGGCTCTTTTCAGAGCTGGCCCTGACCGGGGGGTGAAACGAGGCGGAGCGTGCTCAGGCGGATTCGCGCTGCCTGACGCGACACCTGGAACGCCGCAGCGAGCTTGGCGACGATCTGCTCATCCCCCTCCGTCGGAATCGCCTTCGTCGCCGGATACGCGGTATCGATCTCTACTCGCGCCATCTCGGAGAAGACGCGACGCGGCATCAGTAGAGCCGCCATGCCCTTGTTCGCCTGGACCTCGCGCCAGTCGGAGACATTCCCGTAGGATAGGTTTCGCTTCAAGCATCGGAGCAGCCGCTGGCGCGCCCCGCCGTCGGCGGGCTCCCGATCGAACAGGCTCAAGTTCCCTGCCGCGAACTCGTAGAGAAAGCGATGGAGAACGATGTGCGCGGCCTCGTGCGCGAGCGTCGCTCGCCACCTGCCCAGGATGCCCGGCTGCGTTTCGTCCTCGTCGAGGGCTGAGCCGGTCAGCACCCTGTTGATGGAGACCTTCGGCGCGCCCCCGGTAAAGAACTCGGTCACACCGAGAACGGTGGGATCGAGGTCGGCGTACTGGTCCAGCTTGGCCTTGAGGTGTCGCGCTATGAACTTCTCCAGGTCCACAACGGGCGCCGCGCTCGTCGGCGACAAGTCGGACTTGCGAAGCTCGGCCTCCATCATGCGCTCGATCTCGTCCTCTTCGTACCAGACGCACTCCTCTCCGCCCGCCCCCCGGTACTGTCTCACGGCTTGTCCTTCTTCGAGGGCAGGCGGTCGACTTCCTTCAACAGCCTCTGCAATACGTCCTCGGTCGGCCGCCTGTCAGAGATCTTGCGGAAGAGAGCACCTGCCGTGGGGTGCTGCTTGAAGTAGCGCTCCGCCTGCTCCCCGACGCGACCAGCGCGCGCCATGAGGTCATCGAAATCGAGTTCCAACGCCTCCGCGATTTGCTTCATCACGTCCTCCGATGGGACGCGACGCGCGTTCTCGATGTCACTGATGTAGGAGGGTGAGATGTTGAGCTTCTTGGCCAAGTCCCGCAGGCTGAGATCGGCTGCGACCCGGGCATCGTAGAGAACTTCTCCAAGCGTCTTGTCCGCCGTGTTCGCCATGTGCGCCGCGTAGCGTATCAACGCGGGATCGCGCGGGCAAGTGCCTGCTGCCGTGGGCACTCCGCGGCACGCGCAGACAGCGAGCTACGCCGTCGCTGTGCCGTCAAGCGGGCCACAGCCAATGCTGCCGCGGTGAGAGCGTGAAGGTATCGTCGTCCCGCAGTTCGAGCGACTTATCGACGGTCCCGTCGAGGCGCAGGTAGACGATGAAGATGCTGTGCTTGCCGCGGTGGCCCTTGCGGCATCGCAGCTCGTTTTCGGAGATGAGCACGGGATCGTTCGGGACGCCCACGCGCGTCTTCACCTCGACGAGCCGGACGATCCTTTTCCCGTGCTGAACGGCGATGTCATGGTCCGAGGAGGGCTTCCGGGCGGCGACGTGAACCACCCGATAGCCCTCCGCCTTCGGGAACCGCCGCCTGAGCACGCCCACGACGAAACGCTCGCCAAGGGCTCCGTGCTCCTTGCTCGCGATCGGATTCCCGTGACCCCCCCCGCTCCTCGCCGATGTCTTCACCGTGACGACGGGAACGCCCTCGATGATGTCTCCCTGGTCCTGCCCATCAAGGAGGGAGAGCCAGCGCCCGCGCTTCGTGCTGCTGAGCCGCTGCATGTAGTTCCCGAACCCCCGGCCAAAGAACCTTCGGAGAGTGGGGGTCGTGATGGGACTCATCAACAGCTTGGCGCTCCGGCCTCGATCGCAACGCCATCGAAAACACCCTTCGGGCTCTCGCACAGCGGTGATCTCTCCAGCGACGTAGGCGCCATCGGGATAGCCGGCCATTTCCTTGAGGTAGACGAAAACCAAATCTCCCACGGCGACCTGTTTGAACATGTTCGCGGCAGGCCAGACCTTGTCAGCGCTGCCGACCAAGGTGCGCGGCTCTTCCTTGTCCCACCCATAGTCAAATCGCCCCTTGCTGGGGTTGATGTGATAGAGCCAGACGTTCTCGGGGAGCCCTCCGCGGCGTGCATTCAGGTATGCCGAATGGAGGTCGTGGGGAGGATGATCCCAGGTTTGGAATTGGCCGTTCTTGGCCCAGCGCCGAAGTCCCTGCGCACCGGGCCATGAGACAGCGGGGCGCCGCCCAACGGGAAGCCGAAGCACATCTCTTGAGCGGCAGTTCCAGTTGTCGTCAAGAGCCTCCACGTTGAAGTACAGTGCCACGATCCGGTGCCCCCCTTCGGAGGGATGGCGCGCGACGTAGACGACATCAAGCGTTCCCGGGGGCACAGCACCGCTGCCGATCGGGCCGTGGTAGTACCCTCCCCGGCTGCGCATAAAGAGTTTGTCTTCGCTGGAACCGATCCTCTTGGCGCGCGCCGAGCGAAGATAGGCGTGTTTTCCAATGACCGGGGACCCGTCGTAGGATTCCGACCAACCGACATTTACGAACAGCACCGAAGTCGCGATCGGGCGGCTCACGGCACTACCGCTCCGCAGCGACCGCCCTCGGGCACCCCTCTATTGCTCATGCCATCCTCCCTACTCGAACAGCTTCGATTGCTCTGTTGCTTCCTTCGCGGCGCGCGCGCGCTTTCCGAGGGCCACGTAGAAGCGCTTCATCGTGCTCACAGCCGCAGCAGCAGTCGCATCGAACGTCGACTCATCGGCCCACCCACCCTGGATGGTCGCCGCGACCTTGCTCATCACATTGCCGTCGAGGCGCTGCCAGTCCAGCTTTCCACCGAACTCCGCTTCGATTGCCTCGCGGTCGGCGCTGAGTCGGTCGTACACAGCCTTGTTGCGCGGGACCTCCCAGGTGGAGATCGCCAACTCGATTCGGGTTGCCGCCTGGACGACGGCGAAGTTCCACCAAAAGCCGCTCTCGCGCATTCCGAGCCAGTGGTAGCCACTCGGCGTCAGGCGTCCGTGGAGACCGTCGTGCTCCTTTGAGCGCTGCACCACCTTCGACCAGAACAGCTTGCGCTTCTCGAAGCGAACGCCTTTGTCAACTTGGGCGCCGCCCTCCTCGTCTTCGTCAGGCTCGGCGACGGGCTCGTGAACGGGAGGCTTCACGCCATCGAGATCCAGCCGTGACGGGTTCCACACCCACTCGGCGATGCGCAGGTACAGCGTCTGGCGCTGCTGCTGCGCTGTGGGATCGAAGATCTCATGTGGCCTCAGCTCCAACCCGGTGCGCTCAATGAACTCGGCGAGCGAGGGGTTGTTCTTGTGCGCGAGTGGATGCAGGCTGCGCGTGAGCAAGCTCTGCCCCTGCGCCACGTAGGCGTCGCGCTTCTGCTCGTAGGGCTTGTCGCCGAGGCTCTGGTTCGGCCCACGCTGGAGGAGCACGAGACCCCCGATCCGGTTGCGCGCTCGGTCGAACTCGCTCTCGTGGGCGAACCACTCGCGGAAACGCTCGAAGTGATCAGGCCAGATGTGCTCGACCTCGAAGGGTCTGTTCTTCGCCCCGGAGGCGTAGTCCTCGAAGTGCGATGCTACGCCGCACTGCGCGTCGACCCAATGGGTGATGCGCGCCAGGATGTGCCGCACGGCGTAGAAGTTCTGCTGGTGGACGCCGAGGTCGGGGTTCCGTGCGAACGTGTCTCGGTCCTCGTCGAGGCGCTGGCGTAGGAACGACGACAGCTCCTGCACTGACAGACCGCGGATGGCCTTCGTGAGGTTGAACATCCCATACTTCACGTTGCGCTGCGCCGTCGAGCGGTAGGCCCAGGTCTGGCGCGTGAGCCAGATGTCGAGGTAGTCGGCGACCAGGGTGAGCTTGCGGCGGATGGCGTCGGGGGAGTCGTCCGGCGACACGGCGGCGAGAAGCACTTGGGTCTGCGTCGTGAAGCCGCGCTGGTCGTTGTAGAAGACGGCCTCCAGGCCCGGCGTGAGGTGCTGGGCCGCCCGTCGGATCGTGACCGCGTGCTTCGCGTAGAAGTCGAGGTCGCGCTCGACGAAGCGCACGAAGGCGTTCGATCCAGTAAGGCCGAGACGTTCGCGCTGGTCGCGCACCCAGCGGTGGAACTCGGAGCCGATGCGCTCGTAATCGCGGTTCTCGGCGCCGTTGCCATGCTGCACCGACTCGGCGTAGCGGGCGCGCAGCCAGTTCTTGAAGAAGTCTACCTCCTCCTCCTTGCCGACCTCCTTGAGCGCCTGGATGTGCTTTTTCCAGAGGTCGTTGACGACGCGCTGCTTGGCCTCGTGCTCGATGTTCGCGAGGACGTACCCCTTGAGCATCTCGGGCAGGCTCAGGGAGAGCCCGCGGTCGTTCATCGTCTCGAAGATCGTGTAGGCATCCTCATCTGAGTACGCCTCGATCTCGACGAAGTGGACACTCTCTCGGAGCCAGTCGACGAAGAAGGGGAGCGCCTGCTTCGTCACCTCTTCTGGGAAGTACTCTTGGATGTCGCGGAACCGCATGACGATGTTCTTCACCGACTCGCTGGCGCCAGCGGAATCGAACGGCTCGCGGTTGAAGATCTTGTCCATGCACGCCGCCCGATCCTCGACGGCGAGGTTGAAGTTCCGCTGCCCGAACTTCTTGCTGAACACCAGCGTCTCGACGGAGTCGACGTCCAGCTCAGGCTTGTCCTGCGCGAGGTGGTGGAGGTGGATGAGCAGGAGCGTGAGACTGGTGAGACGCTGCTGCCCATCGACGATGAAGCGCTGCTGGTTCTTGTTGCTGATGACGATCGAACCGAGGAAGTAGTGTCCGTAGCTCTCGACCTTGTGGCGCTCGTGGTCGTCGCGGTAGTCGTCGAGGAACTTGCCCGTGAGGTCGTCGATCAGCTCGGTGACCTGCCGCCTCTCCCAGGCGTACTCGCGCTGGTAGAAGTCGATCGTGTAACGGGCGCCATCGAGCAGCTCGCGGACGGTGCGGGCGCGGCCGTCGATGCGTCGGGCGTGTGTCGAGGGGCTCATCGCGTGCCCTCACAAGCACTGGCCGCGCAGCGCCCGACCGGGCGGCCTGGGAGGTGCTGCTGCCAGAGTTGGCGCATGGTCGGCATCCTGCCACAGCGGCGCCTCGCACGGACCTGACGATCGGGGTCATCGCGTTTCGGAGCGGTTGCGGGCGCACAGAGGGAGCGACCGCTGCGAGCCCCCCCGCGCTGCCTGCGATCGCGGTAGCACTGACCTCGCGACCGTGGTGTACCATGCCCGCCGATGGGGGCTCGATCGACCCCGACATCTCCCAACTTCGCCTTCCTCCAGCCGCACGACGGGCTGCTGGTCGCCCTTGGTGCGCAGGCCGAGCGCTACTTCGCCGACGATCCCAGCACGTCGCTGATCAAGCTGCGGCAGTTCGCCGAGGTGCTCGCGCGGCGCGTGGCGGCCAACGTGGGGCTCTACACGTCGTCCGACGAGACCCAGCTCGACCTGCTCCACCGGCTTCGCGACGCGGGCGTCCTCACGACGGAGGTGCGCTCGATCTTCCACGAGCTGCGGCGCCTCGGGAACGCTGCCACGCACGACGCGCGCGGCACGCACAGCGATGCTCTCGCCGCGTTGCGGCTTGGGCGATCGTTCGGCGCTCCGAAAACATGGAGCCCCGGCCCTTTCATCCCGCCCTCAGATCCTGCCGACGAGAGCCGCGCGCTCGCCACCGAGCTTGAACGCCTGCGAAAGGAACTCAGCGACGCCAAGCTGTCGGCCGAGGCCGCTCGTGCCGCAGCCGAGGAGGAGGCGCGACGCCGGCTCTCGATCGAAGAGCGGGCGCGGCGCGACGCCGAGGATCGCGAGGTGTGGCAGGGCCTCGCGGAGGAGGCGGAGCGCAAGCTCAACACGGCGCTGACGGCTGCGCAGGCCCAGGCCGCCGCAAAGCCACCCGAGCTGTTGCACGCCCTCACTGCGCTCGCTGCTGAGGCCGGTGAGAATCTCGACCTCGACGAGGCCGAG
>JAJXSP010000427.1 GCA_021784515.1 Myxococcales bacterium
TCCTCGTCGGCGCGGCGCTCTCGCCCCGTCGCCGCTTCGGTCTGCGCGACCGGCGCTTCGGTCGCGTGGGCGGCGTTCCCGTCGGCCGCCGCCGGCGCCACCGCGCGCGGAACGACCGGCTCGGTGAGCGCGCGCTCGACGAGCCGCGCCACCATCGCCTCACCGGCGGTGGAGGCCCACAGCCGCCGCGCGAGCGCCATCCACTCCTCGCCGGGCGGCCGCGCGTCGATGCCGCCGAGCGCCTGCTGCAGCCGCTCGAGGCGCTCGCCGTCGCGGCGGGAGGCGACCTCCTCCTCCGTCGGCAGCTCGCGCTCCTCGGGGCGGATCTTGTAGGTGAGCTTGAGGTAGTAGAAGTTGCCCAGCTCGCGCGGCGAGATGAGCGAGATCGCGACGCCCGACTTGCCGGCGCGGCCGGTGCGGCCGGTGCGGTGGACGTAGACCTCCGCCGACTCGGGGAACGTGTAGTTGAAGACGTGCGAGAGGTCGCTGATGTCGATCCCGCGCGCCGCGATGTCCGTGGCGACGAGGTAGGCGAGGTTGCCCGCCTTCATCCGCCCCATGACCCGCTCGCGGTCGCTCTGCGAGAGGTCGCTCGAGATCGCCTCGGCGTCCAGGCCGCTCCGCCGCAGGTGCTCGGCGACGAACCCGGTCTCCTCGCGCGTGTTGCAGAAGATGATCGCCGATTCGGGCTTCTCGACGGCGAGGATGCGCACGAGGTCGCGCGCGCGACCCATGCCGCTGACCATGTAATAGGCGTGCGTGATCTCGTGCACGCTCACGTAGTCGCGCGACAGCTCGATCTTCTCGGGCTCGCGCATGTAGCGCTGGCTGATGCGCTCGATCTCCTCGGGGATGGTCGCCGAGAAGAGGAGCGTCTGCCGGTCGGTGGGGCAGCGCTTGAGGATCTCGGAGATCTCCTCGTAGAAGCCCATCGAGAGCATCTCGTCGGCCTCGTCGAGGACCAGCACCTTGAGTCGGTCGAGCTTCAGCGTGCCGCGCCGCAGGTGATCGAGCACCCGTCCCGGCGTGCCGGCGACGATCTGCGCGCCGGCCTTGAGCCCCTCGATCTGCTTGCCCATCGGCGCGCCGCCGTAGACGGGCACCACCTGGAGCGCGCGGTTCTGACCGATGCGCCCGCACTCGGTGGCCACCTGGAGCGCCAGCTCACGCGTCGGGCAGAGCGCGAGCGCCTGCACCCCGGGCGTGGCGGCGTCGACGAGCCCCTGCGCGAAGGGGATGGCGAAGGCGGCGGTCTTCCCCGAGCCGGTGCGCGATTGCACCATCAGGTCGCGTCCCGCCATCACCTTGCCGAAGGTGCGGCTCTGCACCTCCATCGGGCGCGAGAAGCCCATCGCCAGAAGCGCACTCATCACGTCGGCGTGGAGCCCTAGCTCCTCGAAGGTGGCGGGCTCCGCGTCGGCGGCCGCCGGCTGTGCAGGCGGTTGATGCGGTTGGGCGGCGCCCTCGTTCCCGAGGTCCGTCCCGGTCGGTTCCATCATCGATCTCTCCCGTGGCTCAGTGCGACGGCCCCTGGTCGACCCGGTGCGGCTCCGACGCGCGCGACCGCCCCGCGAGGGCGGTCCCGGCGCGCGCCGTGAACCCCGAGCCGCCTGCCGTGGCGAGCCGGATATGTCCCCGGGCGGAGCGCCGTGCGCTGTAGCTCCGGGGCTCGGCGCCTGGCGCCGAGAGTTGGACATGGCCGCCGCCCGCCCGTCGGGCGCGCGGCAGCGGCAAACCCTGCCCCCCATTCCTCATCTGACTTTCTGGATCGGTCAATGCGAGCTGTCTTCTACCATGAGATGCGCGGGGGCGCTGGATTTGTGCCGTGCAGCATACGCGACGCCGCCAACGCGGTCAAACTACGGCGCGGGCAGCAGCAGCGGGGCGACGCCGTCAGCGCCGGTGAGGCCGAGGCCCCGGAGCCGCGGGGGCAAGGGGCACGTCCCCTCGCCGCCAGGGCAGCTGTCGGCCCAGGCGAGCGCCCAGATCCGCACCTCCACGCCGGGCGCCGGCTGCCCGTCGGGACGCTGCACGCGGACGTGGGTGAGCACGCCCCGGGGGAGCGGCACGGTGCGAAGGTCCACGTCGCTCCCGTCCACCTCGCGGTTGTCGATCGACCAGCGCGCCAGCGGCTGGCCCGTCGGCGGCACCAGCTCGATGTCGTAGCTGCCGCGGTCGACGCTCATCGAGAAGCGACCGTCGCCGTCGGTGACGGTCATGGGCGCGGTGAGATCGACGGCGTCCTCCACGCCGAGGTGGAGCGCGGCGGCCGCCGGCTGCGCCGTGATGACCGCCCCACCCACCGGCGCGCCGCTCGGCGCCACCAGCTGCCCGAGGAGCCGCGGCCGCAGGCCGAGCGAGATGCCGTCCAGGCGCGCGGCGGCGCCGACCTCCACGGTTGCCGCGACACGCGCGAACATCGAGTTCGCCGGTGGCGTCACCGTCACCGCGTAGGTTCGCGGCCCCATCGCGTCGCCCGGGATCAGCTCCGCGACCGTGAGCCCCTGCCCGTCGGAGAGCACGCTCGCCTCGAGGTGCGCCTCGGTCCCCTCGCCGGGTGCGGAGAGATCGCCGGCGAAGTCCACCCGCGCGCCGGCCAGCGCCATCGGCTTGCCGTCGGGCCCGGCGCCGCCGACGGGGAGGGCGACCGAAACGGCCGGCGGCAGCGAAGGCATCCGGAGCACGGCAGCGCACTGGCGCGGAGCGTCGCCCGCGCATTCGAGGCCGCTGCGGCAGTCGGTGGGGGCGGAGCACGACGCCCCGGATCCCGAAGCGGCCACCGTGCGCTGCAGCGTCGGCTGCGCGCCATCCGCCTCGGGCGAGGCGACGATCCGCACGAGGTCGTCGGGGTGCACGTCGGGCGAGAGGTGAAGCGAGAAGGTGCCGTCCGCGCCGGTGAGCGCCGTCGAGGAGCGCGGCTCGCCGGTGTTCACGTCCGCCGCCACCACGCGCGTACCAGCGAGCCCGCCGCCGCCCGCGTCGGCGACCCGGCCGGTGATCGTCGCGAGCGCGGCGGCCGCCGGAGCGCACGCCCCGCCGCTCGCCTGCCCGCCGAGGCACAGCACGATCGCCGAGAGGTCCGCCCCGGGGGCGAGCGCGAAGGTCGCGGGCGGCCAGGTCGCGTCGTCGGGGGGCAGCGGCGAGACGGCGATCGTTACCGGCACGCCCTCCAGAGCCGGCACGCGCATCGCGAAGTGGCCGGGCGCCAGCCCGTCGATCCCCGCGGGCGACTTCATCGTCGAGGTGCCCCCCTGCACGACCACGTCGGGGCTGCCCGGGATCAGCGACGGACGGCTCACCACCACCTGCGCGGCGATCGCCTCGCCATTCTGGCCGAGCACGACGCCCTCGAGCCGCACCGTCGGCGCCAGCACCAGCGTCGCGACGCCCGCGCCGTCGAAGATCACCGAGGCCGCCTCCTGCGCGACGAACTCCGACGAGTCGGGCGGCACCAGCTCGGCGGCGAGCTGGAGCGTCGCGGGCGGCGGCTGATCGCACGTCGTGTCGGCGGGGCACACCGCCGAGCCGGCGTGGCAGCCGGCTCCGACGACGGCGGCGGCGAGGAGGGCGGCGCGCTTCACCGGCAGGTCACGACCCAGTACTTCGCATCGTAGGTGCCCGGGACGAGCGTGCCGATCAGGTCGGGGTCGGGGAAGCCCGTCGGCGACGTGTTCGGCAGCGCGGTGGGCGGCGGAGGATACAGGTGGTTCGAGACGTAGAGGTAGACGAACTTCTCGACGCCGACGTCGCCGAGGAGGAGGCAGAAGCGGTTGGAGAACTTCTGCTCGCGCTGCGAGGGATCGCCGAGCGGTGTCATCACGCGGTCGTCGGAGAGGCGGACGCACTCGTCGCCGCTCGCGACGCACAGCCGCGCCGTGAGCAGGTCGTCCGGATTGGGGTCCCAGGCCACGCCGCCGAGAAACCACGACTTGCTCGCATCTTCGGTGACCGGGCCGAAGGCGAACGGCTCGCCCTTCACGATCACCGGCGTCGTCGGGCTGCCCGCGTCGGCCTCGAGCGGGGTGGGGACGACGCAGCCGACGCACCAGGCGATCAAGCCACTGAGCAGCGAGCGGAGCATGGCAGACCTGACGGGGCGCCTGCCAAGCAGCCTCCATGCCGCGCCGGCGAAGCGATCGAACGCGCCACGCGCCGCCGGGTTCCGCGCGTGCGCGCCCGTCGGTGTCCCGCCGGCCACGACAGCCGTGTCAGGGCGGACCGCAACCAGTGCGCGCCTCACTGCGTTCGGCATACACTCCGCCGTTGTTCGCTTCGCTCACCGCGCTTCGCGCGGGCTCCGATAACGCGTTTCACAACGCGGGCTCCACGCCCCCGTCGCCGCCCTCCTCCTTCTCGAGGTGGCGGAAGATCGTCCGCGGGTCCACGCCGAGGTCGCGCGCGGTCTTGGTGCGGTTGCCGTTGTTCAGCTCGAGCACCTCGTTGATGTACTCGCGCTGGAACTTGTCCTTCGCCTCGGCGAGCGGGAGGATCGCCGGCAGCACGTCGGCGTTGAGCCCGAGGTCTTCGGGGCCGAGCAGCGCCTTGTCGGCCAGCACGATCGCCTTCTTCAGGTGGTTCTCGAGCTGGCGGATGTTGCCCGGCCAGGGGAACTTCCGCATCGCGATGACCGCGTTGGGCGAGAAGCCCTTCACCGGCGAGTTGAACTCCTGCACGAACCGCGACAGCAGGTACTTCGCGATCACCAGCACGTCCTCGCCCCGCTCGCGCAGCGGCGGCAGGTGCACGTTCACGACGTTGAGCCGGTAGTAGAGATCCTCGCGGAAGCGGCTCGCCTTGATCTCGGCCTCGAGGTCGCGGTGCGTCGCCGTGATGACGCGGATGTCGACCGGCTCGGGCCGGTTGTCGCCGACACGCACGACGACCCGCTCCTGGAGCGCGCGCAGGATCTTCACCTGCAGCGAAAGCGGCATCTCACCGATCTCGTCGAGGAACAGCGTGCCGCCGTCAGCCGCCTGGAACTTGCCCGCCTTGTTGGCCACCGCGCCGGTGAAGGCGCCCTTGACGTGCCCGAACAGCTCGCTCTCGAGCAGGTTCTCCGGGATCGCGCCGCAGTTGATGGTGACGAACGGCCCCTTGGCGCGGTTCGAGCGGTGGTGGATCTCGCGCGCGATCAGCTCCTTTCCGGTGCCGGTCTCGCCGGTGATCAGCACCGAGATGTCGGTCGTCGCGATCTTCGTGACCTTCCTGAACACCTCCTGCAAGA
>JAJXSP010000428.1 GCA_021784515.1 Myxococcales bacterium
AGCGCGGCGGCGCCCGCGACGAAGGGCTTGGCGGGCAGCAGCTTCGCCGTCGCCCAGAAGAGCGCGAGGCCGGCGGCGACGGCGGCGGCGAGGATCGCGGCGGGCGCGGCGGCGGTCAGCCACGGGGATCGCAGGAGCGGCGCGTCCCGCAGCGCGCGCAGCCGCCCGAGGAGCCGTGCCGCGAGGTGCCCGAGGACGAGCGCGACCGCGTAGATCGGCGGCGCGATGAGCGCGGTGTTGAGCGCCCGCAGCGGCGGCGACATGCGCCGGTTGAGCGCGAACCCGTCGACGAGCTTCAAGACGATCGCCGCGCCGATGAGGAGCCCGACGGTCCAGCAGGCCGCGGCGACGGCGGGCGTGACGCGCGTCGCGAGGCGCAGCCGGGGGCCGAAGCGCAAGAGCGGCGAGAGCGCCGCGGCGAGGGCGAAGGCGACGATCACCGCACCGACGGCGCACAGCGCGCCGGCCGCTCCGACGAGCGCCGCGATCAGGAAGTGCGAGTGGAAGCGAAGGAACGCGGTGAAGGCGAGACCGTACAGGGCGGCGCCGAGGAGGGCGAGGGAGAGCAGCGACGAGAGCACGTAGGCCGCGAGCGTCTTCGATCGTCCGCGGGGACGGTCGGTCGCTTCTTCCCCGGCGCTCGCGTCGGTTGGCAGCCGGGTCTGGCCTTGCGAAGAAACGAAAGACGCGTCCCCCGCCCGGCGAAAGGCATTGCGCGCGAGCGGTCCGAGGTCGGTGGCGCTCGCGAGCGCGGCGATCAACAGCCCCGCCAGCGCGCCGCCGAGCGCTCCCACCCCGCCGTAGAGCGCGACGAGGAAGACCAGCAGCCGCGCGCTGCCGTCGGGCATGAACTGCGCAGCGCCGGCACGGGCGAGCGCGTAGTCGACGGCGCCGCCGAGCGCTCCCGCGAGGGCGCCGGCGAACAGGCCGCGTGCCGTCGCCGCGCGGGATCCGATCTCCATGGGCGCGGCAGTTTGTCGCGGCGCTCCCGATTGGTCAATCCGCGCCTTGCCCCGCCCGCGCGCCGTGGTTACCTGATGGGCTCCCATCGAACGGGAGGCGATCATGTCCGACGGAGAAGAAAAGGGCCCGCGGCGTCCGGCCTGGTGGAGCGA
Organism: Myxococcales bacterium; assembly: GCA_021784515.1. Lineage (GTDB taxonomy): Bacteria > Myxococcota_A > Polyangia > Palsa-1104 > SHYY01 > SHYY01. The sequence goes on from JAJXSP010000428.1 coordinate 1,116, forward strand.
GCGCGACGAGCAGACGTGGAACAGCGTGAAGGAGCGCATCCTCGCCGGCTGGTCGAAGATCGAGCAGCACGCGGCGAAGCTCGACGCGCGGCTCGACGCGGCCGCGCGCGAGCAGGCGGTGGCGTTCGGCCACGGCGCGCGCACCGCCTACCGGCGCATCACGGCGTGGACGGCGGAGTTCGAGAAGAAGCTCGAGGAGGACTGGAAGGCGATGGGCGCGGTGGGGCGCTGGGAGAAGGTGCGCGAGGCGATCAAGCACGGCTGGGAGCAGGCGACCGCGCCGACGGACAAGGACAAGCAGGGCGGCGGCAAGACGCTGTGACGCCCGCGCGCGTCACCCCGCGCGCGAATCACAGCTCGCCGATGGCGTCCCCGACCTTGAGCCGCACCCGCGATCGGCTCACCTCGCGGACGACCAGCAACGGGCATTCGGCCCGTTCGAGGAGACGCCTGAGCACCGGCGCGCGCGTCGCACCGAGCGCACCGTGCCAACCGAGCGCGAGCACGCTGCTGCGACGGTCCTCGACGTCCGCGAGCAGCTCGGTCGCCGGGTCGCCGCGTCGGACCCGCACCTCATCGACGCACCGGCATTCCTCGGGCGAGGCCCCCACGATCGCGCGCCTCACCATCTCTTCCAGCCGCCGCGGATATTCGTGCTGCGGCGCATCGGCGTAGGCCGCGAGCGGGCCCACGCCGGCCGCCGCTTCGGCGACGTACACCACGCTCACTCGGAGCCGCAGCATCGCCGACAGCCTCACCGCCGAGGCGAGCGCCTGATCGGCCGCGGCTTCGCCGCTCGCCGCGACCAGCATCGATTCCCAGGGCAGGGACTCGCGATAGTGGACCGGAAGGAGGAGGACGGGCACCGCGCTCTCCTCGATGAGGGCGGTGGCGACCCGTCCCAGCTCCCTCCCCGGATCGACGCCGGCGCTCGCCGAGCCGCCGCGCGCGCTCATCACGACCAGCTTCACGGCATGCTCCGCCGTCTCTTCGAGCGCCGCCTGCACCGGCTCATGCCGCGTCTGGTGCAGGACGGTCCGGGCGCGCCGCGCCGGCCCGGCGCACAGCCGATCCAAGGCCTCCCCGGGCGGCAGCGGCCGCGACGTCGAATAGAGCACGTGGAGCGTCGCACCGAGTCGCTCGGCCAGCCACACCGCGCAGCCGACCGCCTTTGCCGACTCGGGCGAGCCGTCGAGCGGGAGCAGGATGGAATCGAATCGACTCATGGTGGCGCCCCCTCCGCCCGCACCGTCACCGGATGCGTTCGGCCCCGCCAGGCGAGCGTCATCGCGACCGAGAGCCAGCCGGCCGGGAGCCTCGCCGCGGCGCGCGGATCCACTTGGGGCCCCGCTTCGGTGAAGCGAATGCCCAATAGTCCGAAGACCAGCGCTTGCCAGGTGCCGCCCATCGCGGCGGGATGCACGCCGAGAGCGCTGTTGTCCATCGCGTTCGACAGATCCAGCCAGAGGCTCCGCTTCCAGTAGCGCGCGGCGTCTTCGCGCAGGCCGAGGCGCGCGGCGATCGCCGCGTGCACCGGCGGCGAGAGGCTGCTGCCGTGATCGGTGAGCGGCTCGTAATAGCGGTAGTTCGCCGCCACCACGTCGTCGGAGAATGCCTCGGGAAAGAGCAGCGGCAGCATGAGGACGTCGGCCTGTTTGATCACCTTGAGGCGGTTGATCTTCTCCCAATCGAACAGGCGGCTGATCGGCGCCTTGAAGCGCTCCTCCCCGGAGAGCGGATATTCGCCCAGCGCGAAGAAGCCTTCGAACTGCTCGATCACGCCGCGATCGTCGGGGCCCGGACAGTAGAGCGCCCCGGCGAGCGCCGCCCAGCGTCGCGGTTCGCCTGCCTCCAGCTTCGCCTGCACGCGGTGCCCGAGCGATTCGGCGACAAAGGCGGCGCGCTCGAGATTGAACCGCGCCATCCAGTTCGTATAAGCATTGTCGTTCACGTCGTGGTGGTATTCGTCGGGTCCGACCACGCCGCGAATGTGGTCATGGCGCGGGCCGCGGGTCGCTCGGCTCGTCCAGAATCGGGCAGTCTCGAAGAGGATCTCCGCGCCGGCGCCGGCGAGGAACTCCTCGTCGTGGGTCGCCTCCCAATAGCGCCACACCGCGTACGCGATGTCCGCCGTCACGTGCACCTGTTGATTGCCGGTGAAAACAGGAACGGTCTTGCCGCTGCTCTTCAATATGATTTCCGTCGGCGTCACGTCTTCCCCGGTGAGCGTCGACTCCCAGGCGAAGCACGCGCCGCGATAGCCGAGCCTCTGGGCGCGTCGGCGTGCACCGTCCAGCGTCCGGTGGCGATAGAGAACGAGGTTGCGCGCCTCCTTCGGCGATGCGTGCAAATAGAACGGCAGCATGAAGACTTCGGTGTCCCAAAAGACGTGCCCCTCGTAGGCGCGGCCGCTCAGGGCGCGCGCGGGGACCGAGACGCGCGGATCGTCGCCGGCCGCGATCCGGAGGTGATAGCTGCCAAAGCGGAGCGCCTGCTCGGTCGCCGGGCTGCCGGCGACGCGGATATCGGCGCCCTCCCAGAACTCGCGCCACTTGCCCTCATGCGCCGCGAGGAGCGCATCGAACGCTCCCGGTGCGAACTTCTCGAGGTGCGCGACGGCCGCCGCGCGCGGGTCCGGCCCGTCGCGGCTGGTGAACACCGAGAGCACGCGGCGAAGGACGAGCGGCTCGCGCCCACCCCCGGCGACGGCGACGCGCGAGGCGACGCAGATCTCGAACCCCGAGGCGTGGGTCGCATACCGGATCAGCTCCAAATCGCCCGATATGACGTGCTCCAGGCGCACGACCGGAGGGCGCCGCCCCGTTTCGTTCGGCTCCGCGAGCGTCGCCTCGAGCGCGACCGCACCCCAATGGTTCTCCGGCGTGACGACCGCCTCCTGAAGCAGCAGGTGCCGGTCGGCGAGCGACGCGCAACGGAGCGAGCGCACCGTCGTCCGGCGTCCTCCGGGCGTTTCATAGCGCGCTTCGATCCGGAGCACGCCGAGCCGAAGATCGAGGCGGCGACGCAGCGCGCGCCAGTGCGGTCCGGCGAAGTCGAGCGGCTCGCCTTCGACCCGGGCGGTGAACTGGAAGGGAAACGGCAGCGGCTCCAGCTGGGCATACAGGTTTCCACCCCGCTTCGGCGCCAGGAATTCGATTTCGGAGTACTCGACGTCTTCGTCTTTCCGATCGTAGACGCCGGCGACGAAGAGATCGCTCCGCGAACCCGGCAATGGACTGTCGAGGGCGCCGCGCACACCGAGGTAGCCGTTGCCGACGACGAACAGGCTCTCCATCGTGTGCTCGCGCGCGGCCTCGAAGCCCTCCGCCTCGACCTGCCAGGCGATCTCCTCCTGCCGCGCCCGGAACCTCGCTGCCAGCTGGTCCGGATCGATCTCGCCGAGATCCCGCAGCACCACGTCGGCGCCGGCGCGCTCCAGCGCCGCCCCATTGCCGCCTCGATCGACGCCCACGACGAGCCCGAAGCCGCCGCGCCGTCCGGCCTCGACTCCGGCGAGGGCGTCCTCGAAGACGATCGCCCGGTCGGGGGTCGTTCCCAGCGCCTCGGCGCAGGTCACGAACAGGTCGGGAGCCGCTCTGCCCGCCGGGCGACGCTCGTCGAGATCCACGCCGTCGAGCCGCGCGTCGAAGAGGCGCCCGATGCCCGCAGCCTCGACGGTCTCCCGACCGTGGCGACTGGACGTGATCAGACCGGTCTTGATCCCGCGCCTCCGCAACGCCTCGATCAAGGCGATCGTCGAAGCGAACGTCTCGACGCCCTCCTTGCGGCGCTCGGCGGCGTGCGATGGCGCGGTGCGAGTGACGACGCCATCCATGTCGAAGATGGCGGCGTCGAACGCGCGCGGGACCTCGCTCGCCGCGGCGACGGGCTCCTGGACAGGAAGCATCGCGGGTCTCTGACTCTGACGCGAGAACGTAGGGCGGTTCGGCTTCGCGGCCACCGCTCGCGGTCGCGATCCGGGCAGGCGATGGGTCGCTCGCGCGTGACGGCGCGCGACGGCGGCGGCGACGTGGTCGCGACCGGCAGCGTGACGCTCGGCGTTTCGACGGGCAACCTGGCGACCGCGCTCCAGGGCAT
>JAJXSP010000429.1 GCA_021784515.1 Myxococcales bacterium
TCGGGCGCAGCCCGTCGGCGCGCGTAAAGAGGCCGAAGCCGCCCTGCGCGGCGACCGCGTGATCGATCCCCGAGGCGCGGCCGTGGAACACCGTCTCGGCGGCCATCGCCGCCTCGAGCACCGTCGGGAGCGGCAGCTCGCGGCCCGCCGCGGCGGCGAGCGCGCGGACGATCGCCACCGAGAGCGCGGCCGACGAGCCGAGGCCGGCGCCGCTCGGCACCTCGAAGCGCGCCGTGAGGTCCACCGACGGAGCGATCCACCCGGGCTCGGTCGCGAGCCGATCGAGGATCGCCGCGAAGGCGCGGGCCAGCGACGAGGCCGCTTCGCGATCCGCGCGCACCTCGACGTTCCACGCCGGCACTCGCAGCAGCCCCGATCCCGGCGTGGCCTCGACGGAGACGCCGCTGCCGAGCGCGCCGGCGAGGGCAGGGTGGCCGTAGACCACCGCGTGCTCGCCGAGGAGGATCACCTTGCCGGGCGCGCGGGCGTTCGTCGCCTGCGTCAACGCGCCTGCTCCAGCCACGCTTTCAACCTCGGGCCGAGCACCCGCGGCGCGCGCCGCAGCTCGGCCGGGGTGCGGCAGCCGGCGAGGAAGGTGGCCGCGCGCACGCCGGCGATCACGTGCTCGAGGAATGCGACCGCGCCGTCGTAGCCGCCATCGCGGTGGGCGCGCAGCACCGGCGCCGCGAGGCCGCCCGCCGTCGCCCCGAGCGCGATCGCGCGGGCCACGTCCATCCCGGTCCGCAGCCCGCCGGTGGCGATGATCGTCAGCCCGAGATCGCCGAGCAGCCCGACGGAGGCGCCGGTGGGGATGCCCCAGTCCCACAGCTCCTCGCCGAGGCGCCGCGCCGCGCCGGTCGCCCGCCGCGTCTCGACGCCGATCCACGAGGTCCCGCCCGCGCCCGACACGTCCACCGCCGTCACGCCGGTCTTGAGGATCGCCATCCCGACCGAGCGCGAGATCCCGCAGCCGGTCTCCTTCGCGACCACCGGCTTGCCCAGCTCCTCGCGCAGCCGCTCGAGCGTCTCGCGGCCGCCGCGGAAGTCGCGGTCGCCGCCTGGCTGGATGAGCTCCATCGCCGGGTTGAGATGCACGCACAGCGCGTCCACGTCCACCGCGGCGCACAGCTCGCGGAGCGCGTTGGTCGACATCTCGCGCGCCTGCACCATCCCGAGGTTGCCGAGCACCAGCGCCGTCGGCGCGACTTCGCGCACGGCGTAGGTCCAGCTCAGCTCGGGGTGGAGCACCATCGCGCGCTGCGAGCCGAGCCCGAAGCCGAGCCCCAGCGTCTCGGCGGCGCGCGCGAGGTCGCGGTTGATCCGCGCCGCCTCGGGCGTGCCCCCGGTCATCGCCGAGATCACCACGGGCGCGCGCAGCTTCTTGCCGAGCAGCTCGGTCGTGAGGTCGACCTCGTCGAAGTGGAAGTCGGGGAGCGCGTCGTGGATCAGCTGCACCTCGTCGAGCAACGTCCCCTGGTCGCGGAACTCCACCTCGCCCGAGGCGCACAACGCGATGTGGTCGGCCTTGCGGCCCTGGATGTTGCTCTCGCTCACGGGTTCCTCAGCGGCGGCGGGGGCTGGACATGGAGCGGCACGGCGGCGGACGAAGCAAACGCGGGGCCGGCACCCGGAGCCCGGGCCCGCCGCCCTCCCGCCGTCGCCGTGGTCGCCGCCGCACGCCCCGAGTGTCGCAGACCGGGGACGGTTTCGCACGCCCCGCAGGCGGATCGGCGTGCGAAAGCGCACGGGAGAGGGCACCTGGTGGAGATCGCGTCGTGCGGGAGCGGGACGGCGACAAATGGAAGGAGAGCGGCCGCCGGATCCGCGGGCCGATCGGCGAAACGCGCCGCTTTTGCCCGATCGGCGAGCCGGCGATGGGCGAAAGACTCCAGTTCTGGCCGATCGGCGAGCCGGCGATCGGCGAAAGAAGCCGCTTTTGCCCGATCGGCGAGGCGGCGATCGGCGAAAGACGCCGCTTTTGCCCTATCGGCGAGCCGGCGACCGGCCGGGAAGGCCACTTTTCCGCGATTGGCGAGGCGGGGACCGGCGGAAACGGCCGCTTTCGACCGCTCGTCGCGACAGTGACCGGCCGGGAATGCCACTTTTGGGCGATCGGCGAGGCGGGGACCGGCGGAAACGGCCGCTTTCGGTCGCCCGTCGCGGCAGTGACCGGCCGGGAATGCCACTCTTGGGCGATCGGTGAGGCGAGGCTCGGCCGGAAACGGCCACGAGGCGAGAGCGGGAATCGGAGCGGGCGCGAAAAACGCGCTGTTCAGGCGCCGTGGTTGGCGGAGACGGCCTGGCCGGCCGGCGGCGACGGGACGTCCTTTTGCGGCGCGGCCTTTTGCGCGCGGGGGCGCTGGCGGCGCTCGCGACCGAAGGCGTAGTGATCGGCCGGCGGCACGTTGGCGATGATCCACGCCTCCAGGCGGCCGCCCTCGTCGGACCACAGCGCCTGCGAGGCCGGCCGTGCCGCCCGGAGCTGGCCGAGCGCCGCCTTCTCGGTCACGCCGAGCGTCGGCTCGATCTCCTGCGCCGCACGGTGCGCCTTGAGCTGCTTGCCCAGCGCCGCGGCGGTGAGCCCATCGTCGGGCTGCCACGGGAAGGCGGGCTCCAGCTCGGGCAGGACGCGCTGGAGCGTGGCCAGGCGCACGCCGTCCTCGGCGGGGTCCTGGCCGAGGCGGAGCGGCGCCAGCCGGGCGAGCTCGGCCGGGTGCTTGCGATAGCGGAAGCGCGCGCCGTCGTGGATCCAGGCGCAGAGGTCGCGCGTGGCGGCGTAGACGGCGTCGACGTCGGCCACCCGCGCGTCGTCCGCCTCGCTGGCCCCGCCCGCCTGGGCGAGCAGGGGCCGCAGTGCGTGCGCCTGGGCGGTGAGCGCCTCGAGCAGCTCGGGTCGCATGAAGGGGCGCAGCTCCGGGTGGGCGAGCAGGGCATCGTACGCCTTGACCGTGCGCTCGAGGATCGCGTTGGCGAGAATCGTCATGAGGCCTCCCGGGGGTAGTTGGTGGCCGCATCGTATGGCCGAGCGCCGCCCTGTCAAGAAATCGGTCGGGGGCAGTGCCCGCCCTCCACGGGTGCCTGACGGAGACGGGGGGCCCTGCTCGCTCCCGCCCCCCGCCCTCCGCACGCGAGTTGACAGAAACACGTTGGCGGACGACCGTCTGGCACGCCGAGACCCGGGGCTCGGCGCGCCGCGAGGCACGAAGCTCGCTGCACGCTCCGCCGCCTCGGGCGATCGGGAAGCGGCATGGCGGATGCCGGTCGGGGTGCGATCGGCGAGGGAGGTGATGCACATGGATGGCTTCGCGAGCCTCGCGCGGCGGGCGGTGACGGCCCACGGGGGGGGGGCGGCTTGACGGGCATCGACGAGCGGGCCGAGGGCGCGGCCTGGTGCGAGCGATGCCGGCCGGCCCTGGTGGAGGAGGCGCGGCGGCTGGCGCGCGATCGCGCCGCGGCCGAGGACCTGGTGCAGGAGGCCTTCCTGCGGGCGCTCTCGATCGACGCGCCGAAGGAAGAGAACGGCGCCGCCTGGCTTTGCACCCTCCTCCGCCACCGGTTCATCGACGGGTACCGCCACCGGCGGGCCGACCCGCTGGCCGGCGCCGCGCGGCTCGACGAGCTTCCGGACGTCGCGGCCGACGAGCCGCAGGAAGTCGAACGAGGGGAGATGGCGCTGACCGCCGAGGACGTGGCGGCGGCGCTCGGGCGCCTGCCGGCCACCTTCGCCGAGCCCTTCCGCCTCTTCCACGTCGAGAGGCTCTCCTACGCCGCCATCGCCGCCCGGCTCGAGGTGCCACAGAACACCGTTCGGAGCCGGATCCGCCGGGCGCGGCGGCGCCTTCGGAAGCTGCTCGAACGGAAGAGGTTGGAGGAAACCGCCGAAGATGGCGCTGATCGCGCAGGCGGGGGACGCGGGTGCGATTTTGTTCCGGAACTTTTCGCCCGCCGTCCGTCGATCCAGGTGAGCGCCTGATGAGGGAGCGGTCGGGCGAACAACGAACAGGAGGGAATGCGCATGAATGCTTTCGTGACATTGACCGAGTGGCCGGCGGTGATCCCGGGCGGTACCGACGCCGTTCTGCCCGCGGCGTCCGCGGTCGACGTGTTCGGCCTCGACATGGTCGATTTCCTGGTGCAGTTCCTGGCGGTGGTGAACAGACGCGGGCTGCCGTCCTTCACGTTGCTCGGCCTTCTGGCTCTCGGCTGTACGGAATCCGCGCCGCCCGCGCCCGACCTGGCGCAGATCCCGGACTTCTCGTTCGTGTTCCCCGGCCAGGCGACGGACGCATCGGGCGACATGGCGGAGCCCCCGAACATCGACATGGTGGGGTCCGGCACCGACCAGCTAGCGGGCGACCTCATCGTCGGTCCGAAGAAGCCGCGCGTCTTGATCGTGTCGGTGGACCGCTATGGCATGACCGTCGGACCTCAACTTCAGATGGTGCTCGCCCACACCGGCGCTTTCAGTGTGGTCGACGACTTCGAGGTTCACGCCCTCGCCGATCCCCCACCCACGGTGCAAAAGCTCCAGGGTTACGACGTGGTGCTGCTTTGGGGCTACTGGGGAGATACGACCCAGGGGCTGAGCGCAAACCTCGCCGTCTACTACGATGGCGGAGGCCGGGTGGTCGTTATGGGCCGCGAACTCGAAATCTCGCCCGTCGACAACCGCGGCGGGTTCCTACAGCCCCAATCCGGCTACCTCGTGCTATTCGACTGTTTGCTGATTCAGGGATCTTACGATCTCCTGATCAATGACCCGAATAGTCCGCTCATGGCAGGGGTCCACATGGTTTCGGAGCCTGGGGTTGGTGAAGGCTGCTCCCTTGGCCCGGGCGCCGTACCGGTCGCCCATTGGGGTACCATGGGGCAGGTTCTCGGCGTCGCGGTCGCCGTCGGGGTCGTGAAAGGCCGCAACCGGGTCGACATCGACCTGGACCCGAGCCAGCTTTCCGGCGACGGGGTGACCTTGCTGAAGAACGCGCTCCTCTACCAGTAGCCAGGCCCGGGCCTCGCGCGAGACCCGAGGAAAGGGGACGGAAACGGGGACGGATCTCGAAAACTCGGGACGGAAACGGGGACGGATCTCGAAAACTCGGTTGTGGTGAGGAAACGGGGACGGATCTCGAAAACTCGGTTGTGGGGGCGGAAATCGAGATTTCGAGATCCGTCCCC
>JAJXSP010000430.1 GCA_021784515.1 Myxococcales bacterium
CGCCGGCCTCATCGACGGGATCGAAGAGATCCTGCTCACGTCGGACCTCGGGCCGAAGACGGCACAGAAGCTCCTCGAGGCGGTGCGCGCGCGGCTCGACCGCGCCGAACTGGCCGACGCGGACGCGGTGTGGGGCGCGATCAAGGAGGAGTCGCGGCGCCTTTGCAGCATCGACGCGCCGGCGATTGAACTCGGTCGCGCGCAGCCGTTCGTCGTGTTGACGATCGGCGTCAATGGCGCCGGCAAGACGACCACCATCGGCAAGCTGGCGGCGCAGTGGACCTCGCAGGGGAAGAAGGTGCTGCTGGCCGCCGGCGACACCTTCCGCGCCGCGGCCACCGAGCAGCTGGAGATCTGGGGGCAGCGTGCCGGAGCGCCGGTGGTCAAGGGCCGCGAGGGCGGCGACCCGTCGGCGGTGATCTTCGACGCGATCAAGCGTGCGAAGGAGCAGGGCTTCGACGTGGTGATCGCCGACACGGCCGGCCGCCTCCAGACGCGGACCGAGCTGATGGACGAGCTGCAGAAGGTCCGCCGCGTGCTGCAGAAGGCGGAGCCCACGGCTCCCCACGAGACGCTGCTCGTCCTCGACGCCACCAACGGCCAGAATGCGATCTCCCAGGCGCAGATCTTCAAGCAGGCAATGGAGGTGAGTGGCATCGTCCTCACCAAGCTCGACGGGACGGCCAAGGGCGGCGTCATCCTCGGCATCTGCGACGAGCTGAAGCTGCCGGTGCGCTACGTCGGCATCGGCGAGAAGGTGGCCGACCTGCGGCCGTTCGATCCGTCGGCGTTCGTCGACGCGCTGTACGACCGCAACGGAGCTTGATCGGCGGGTGCTGGCTAAAAGACTTGATCCGGAAAAATGCAGCGTGATATAGTGCCACGATATCTTGCCATTCTAAGATAACCACTTGAAAAGACACGGGTTTTCGACCTCGACACGGCGAATGTTCCGATCCCCGGCGGCACCAGCGAGGCAAGCATGAAGAGAGCAGCGATCGGGCTGTGCGTGTGGCTGGGCTCCGCTCCTTTGGCGGGCGGCCAGCTGGCGTGGGCCCAGGACAACGAAGCTCAACCGCCCGGAGCCGAAGCCCCCGCCGAGGCGCCGGCCGCGGAACCTCCGGCGGCGGAGCCCCCCCGCGAGGGCGAGGCGAAGACCCCGGTCGAAGAGGTGCAGACCGGTCAGGTCAACAAGTGGCAGGACATCTACATCGTCCCGCGCAAGCCCGTCCTCAAGCGCCACCGCATCGAGCTGATCCCCACCTACAACGTCTCCATGAACAACTCGCTGATCCAGCACCACGGCGTCGGCGGAATGCTGAACTTCTACCTCTCCGAGGCGTTCTACATCGGCCTCGAGGGCACCTACTACTTCGAGGATCTCCTCGACCGCTACTACCTGGTCGGCGTGAATGATCGCGTCATCCCGTCGGTGAACCACTACGTGTGGTCGGCGATGCTCGACTTCGGGTACGTGCCGATCCACGGCAAGTTCACCTTCTTCAACGGCGGCATCGCCCACTGGGAGGTGTTCGCCAGCCTCGGCGTCGGCATCTTCCAGGCGGACGTCATCCCGCGCGACCCGGCCAACGCCGGCTTCACGAGCTATCTCCCTGCGGGCCAGGTCTCACTCGGCTCGCGTCTCTGGCTGAGCCGGTGGTTCGGGCTCGACATCTACGTCAAGGACTACCTCTTCAACGACGTCCTCGAGCCGACGCAGCGCATGCCCGGCGACGCCGGGCCGAACTGCTCGACCCTTCCCGGCGGCTGCGCGAGCGATCACGCAGAGACGCGCTTCACCAACGACGTCGTCTTCGGAGTCGGCCTGAGCTTCTTCCTGCCGCCCGGCTTCGAATACAAGCAGATGCGATAACCGAGGAATCCGATGACGACGCGAAGAACGCTCACCGTCCTGCTGGCGCTCCTCCTCGGGCCCTCGCTCGCGCGCGCCGAGCGCAAGAATCCCCTCGAGGGCCAGCCCGCGATCCGCCACAAGGTGGAGATGCGGAAGCTGCGCTTCGAGGTTTCGCCCAGCTTCATGACCTCGATAAACCAGGACTTCCGCACCTTCCTCGGCGGGAGCGTGGTGCTTCAATTCCACATCAACGACTGGCTCGGCATCGGCGCGCAGGTCGGCTTCGGCGGCGCCGTCGACACCAATCTCACCGGCGCCATCAACGGCATTCTGCCGGCGACGGAGACCGGGCAGGGCCAGGCGCTGCAGCCGTCGAAGGACCAGTTCAACAGCCACCTCGCCGACATCAAGGCCAACTTCTCGGTCTACGCCACCGTCACTCCGTTCGCCGGCAAGCTGTCGCTCTTCGGCGCGGCATTCCTGAAGTACGACCTGTACGCGATGGCGGGCTTCGGCGGCCTCTACCTCGCCAACAACTTCCAGGTCACGAACCAGTCGCACCAGGCGACGGAGTGCGACGCCCCGACGACGGTGAGCAGCGATCCGAACACCTGCTCGCCGGAGAACGACGGCTTCAAGGCGGGCGGGATGTTCGGCGCCGGCGTCCACCTGTACTTCACCGACTGGGTGGGTGTGAACATCGAGCTGCGCGACTTCCTGGCCAACATCAACCAGGGCGGCCTCGACGTGAACAACGACCGGAAGCTGAACTCGGCCGACGAGACGCTCGCGAACAACCTGTTCTTCAACGTCGGCCTCACGTTCATGCTCCCGCCGACGGCGAAGGTCAGCCCCTAGCTCGCGCTCCTCGTCCCGCCGTCCCCTCCCCTCCCCCCCCTCTTCCCTTCCCCCTTTCGTCGGCCGTTCCCGTCACGCATTCGCGTAGCCGTTCCCATGCCCCTCGGAGTGGGCGCCGAGCCGTGAAGATGTGTCGATCAATCCCTCCCGTCGCGAGCCGGGTCCATCGGGTCGGGTTCGCAGCCGGAGCAGGTAGTCCGTCGGTGAGCGAAGCGAAGCGGGCAAGGGCAGGCGTGCGCCCTCACCCTAGCCCCAATGCCGTTCGGATAAGGACTTTTCGTGGCCGTGGACGTAGCCGTCGCCGTGGGCGTAGCCGCCTTGTCCGACGGAAGAGGCCGGCCAAGTTCACGGCCACGGCCACGGGCGGAGCCTAAACGAACGGCATTGACCCTAGCCCTCTCCCAGAGGAAGTGGGGATCGGAAGCTCGTCGAGCCAGGCGAGCGCGCTGCTCCGAGCACGATCCAGACCGGGTCCATGCCTGGGGGGAGGACGAACCGACTGCGGGTCGGCGTTCCCTCTCTCAGTGGCAGATGGTGGAGTTGAGCTGGACGCCGACGGTGACGACGCACGTCGTGATCTGCGAGATCTCGCCCTTGGCCTGGTACCAGATCTGTACCGCGTCCCCCGGCTCGCCATCGAAGGGATCGGTGGTGAAGCTGCCGTCGGGGGCGGTGCCCTGGATGGCGCCCGCCTGGTGGTTCTCGTCGAAGACGTAGAAGGTCGCGCCGACGTTTGCCGGGTCGGCGTTGCCCATGACCACCAGCTTGCCTGGCCCGGGAGACCCGAAGCTGAGCGCCTCGAGGCCGGGCGGTGGCAGCGGGATCGACGGGGTGACGCAGCTCCCGCCGACCAGGAGCGCCGCGCCCGCGAGCAGTCCTCTCATCACGCGTCGCATCGTCCCCCCTTGCAGCAAGGGTCGCGCCACCGCTGTCCGACGGGGCGCGCGCTCCGACCGCCAACCAGGTTGACACCACCCGCCAACGTCGTTGCCTTCACCGCTCGATGGCATACCGGCGCAGCTTTTTCTGCAGTCCGAAGCGCGACAGCCCGAGGAGCCGCGCCGCCTGCGACTGGTTGCCGCCCGCGCGCGCCATCGCCTCCCGGAGCAGCGTGCGCTCGAGACGTTCGACGCGCGTCTTGAGCGAGATGTCGTCGGGCGAGAGCGCGGCCTCGGCCTCGCCCGCCGCGACGTGCGGCGAGAGGTCCTCGACCGTGATCGATTCGCCACCGAGCGCCGCGGCGCGCTGCACCTCGTTCTCCAGCTCGCGCACGTTGCCCGGCCAGCGGTAGCCCATGAGCTTGCCGAGCGCGGCGCGGGTGATGCGCTTGGGCCGCTGCCCGGCCGGAGCGGCGTGCTTGCCGAGGAAGTGCTCGACGAGGAGCGGGATGTCGTCGCGACGCTCGCGCAGCGGCGGCAGCGCCACCCGCACCACGTTGAGGCGGTAGAAGAGGTCCTGCCGGAATCGCCCCTCCTCGACCATGCGGCCGAGGTCGCGGTTCGAGGCGGTGATGATCCGCACGTCGACCTTGCGGCCGCGCTCGCCGCCGACGCGACGGAACTCGCCCTCCTGCAGGACGCGCAGGAGCTTCGACTGCATCGCCGGCGGCATCTCGCCGACCTCGTCGAGGAACAGCGTGCCGCCGTCGGCGATCTCGAACAGCCCGCGCTTCTCGCCCTCGGCGCCGGTGAAGGCACCCCGCACGTGGCCGAAGAGCGCCGCCTCGAGCAGCGTCTCGGGGATCGCCGCGCAGTTCTCCGAGACGAATGGGTGCGCGGCGCGCGGTCCGTTGTGGTGGATCGCGCGGGCGACCAGCTCCTTGCCGGTGCCCGACTCGCCGTAGACCACCACCGGAAGCGCGGTGTCGGTGACACGGTCGAGCAGCTGGAACAGCTCGATCATCCGCGGCGTGCGCCCGACGAGGTTGCGGTAGTCGTAGCGGACCTTGAGCGCCTCGCGGCTCTGCTTGAGCTCGGCGTGCAGCTCGCCGAGCTCGAGGCGCTGCGAGGCCACCTCCTTCTCGAGGCGCGCGGCGAGGGCGGCGACCTCGCGGCCGCGGCGTTGGTTCTCGGCGAGCAGGCGCGCGTTCTCGACGGCGATGGCCGCCTGGTCGGCGAACTCCAGCACGAGGGCCACGTCGTCATCGCCGAACGCGCCGGCGCGCAGGCGGTGGTCCACGTAGATGCACCCGACCACCTGACCGCGCGCGATGAGCGGCGCCGCCAGCACCGAACGCAGCTTCAGATCGGACACCGAGCGTGCGGCCTCGAAGCGCTGGTCGCCGGCGGCGTCGAGGGTGACGACGGGCGCCGCCTCGCGCGCCGCGCGCTCCGCGATCGATCGCGAGAGCGAGAACGGCCGCGCCGCGCCGCCCTCCTCGGGCCTCCCCGGCGGGCCGGCCTCGATCGATCGGTGATCGATGTTGCGCGCCACCTTCACCTCGAGCGCCGTCGGGTCGTC
>JAJXSP010000431.1 GCA_021784515.1 Myxococcales bacterium
TGCTCACCAGGTAGGTCGAGCGGATCGGGCGCGGGCCGAAGCGCAGGTGCGAGACGGTGATCGCCCCCGACTTCTTGGAGTCGTAGACGAAGTACCCCTGCGCGAAGTTCGGGGTCTCCTCGCCGATGATCTTGATCGAGTTCTTGTTCGCACCGACGGTGCCGTCGGCGCCCAGGCCGTAGAACACCGCGCGCACCACGTCGGCGGGCTCGATGTCGAAGCCCGCGTCCACGGGCAGCGAGGTGCCGCTCACGTCGTCGTTGATCCCGACGGTGAAGTTGCGTCGCGGCTTCGGCGCGCCGAGCGAGTCGAACACCGCCTTCACCATCGCCGGCGTGAACTCCTTCGAGGAGAGGCCGTAGCGGCCGCCCACGATCTTCGGCTGGCGGGCGATCACACCATCGTCCTGCGCCTCGTCGAGCGCGGCGCGGACGTCGAGGTAGAGCGGCTCGCCCGCGGCGCCCGGCTCCTTGGTGCGGTCGAGCACGGCGAGCGCGCGCACCGACGGCGGCAGCGCGGCGACGAAGTCCGCCGTCGAGAACGGGCGGAAGAGGCGCACCTTGAGCAGGCCCACCTTCTCGCCGCGTGCGCAGAGCGCGTCGACCGTCTCGTGCGCGGCCTCGGCGCCCGAGCCCATCATTACGATGACGCGCTCGGCCTCGGGGTGGCCGACGTAGTCGAAGAGGTGGTAGGCGCGACCGGTGATCTCGGCGAAGCGCGCCATCGCCTCCTTCACGATTCCGGAGCAGGCGGCGTAGTACGGGCTGCACGCCTCGCGCGCCTGGAAGAAGGTGTCGGGGTTCTGCGCGCTGCCGCGCAGCACCGGGCGGTCGGGCGTGAGCGCGCGATCGCGGACCGCGGTGACGAGCGCGTCGTCGATGAGGCCGCGCAGGTCGTCGTCGGAGAGCAGCGAGATCTTCGCCACCTCGTGCGAGGTGCGGAAGCCGTCGAAGAAGTGGAGGAACGGCACGCGGGAGCGCAGCGTCGCGGCGTGCGCGATGGCGGCGAGGTCGTGCGCCTCCTGCACCGAGTTGCTGCAAAGCAGCGCGAAGCCGGTCTGGCGGCAGGCCATCACGTCGGAGTGGTCGCCGAAGATCGACAGCGCGTGCGTCGCCAGCGTGCGCGCCGAGACGTGCATCGCGAACGGCGAGAGCTCGCCGGCGATCTTGTACATGTTCGGGATCATCAGGAGCAGGCCCTGCGACGCGGTGAAGGTCGTCGCCAGCGCGCCGGCCTGCAGCGCACCGTGGACCGCGCCCGCGGCGCCCGCCTCGGACTGCATCTCGGTGACCTGCGGGACGACGCCCCACAGGTTCGGCTTGCCCTTGGCGGCGAGCTCGTCGGACTCCTCGCCCATCGTCGAGGAGGGGGTGATCGGGTAGATCGCGATGACTTCGCTCAGGCGGTAGGCAACCGAGGTCACGGCCTGGTTGCCGTCGAGGGTGAGCATTCGGGCGGGCATGGGCAGTCTCCGTTCCGAGGGCGGGAAACGGCGCGGCGAGCGCCGCTGCCGCCGACGGGGTTGATTCAATCGCAGATCCCGCCTTGCTGCGCAAGCTGCGAGCGCGCGCCCGCCGGGTGGGCGCCGGCTAGGCGAGCACCGCCTTGCCGAGCGCGCGCGCCTCGTCTTCCTTCCGCCATCGCGAAAGCTCCTCGTCGAGCCGCGCGCCGAGCGCGTGGCGCTCCTCGAGCGCGTCGCGCAGCAGGCGCACCACGCCCGGCTGCTCGTCGCGGTGCGCGCGCGCGACCCACTCCGGCAAGAGGGCGAGGCGCACGTCGCGATCGTGCAGCTCGCCGAGGAGGTCCTGCAGCGCCTTGAGCCGCCCGAGCGCGCGGGAGGCAGGCTCGCCGAGCGCGGGCTCGACCAGCTCGAGGTCGTAGCGCGCCTTCTTGGCGGCGATGCGCAAGGCGTGGACCGCGGCCTCGTCCTCGGTGGTGGCGAGGCGCTCGATCCGCCGCCCGACCCGTCGCAGGCGGCGCGCCACCGCGCCGCGCACCACGTCCGAGCCCATCGTCTTCGGGAAGCCGGCGGCGCGAAGATGGATCGCGAGGGCCGGCTCGAGCACGGCATGGAAGCGCTCGAACGCCGCACGCATCGCCTGCTCGAGGGGCGGCAGCGCAGCGCGACGCTCCTCGAGCAGCCAGTCGATCCCCGGGGCCTCGCCGGCCTCGGCGCGCCGCCGCGCCCGCTCCAGCCACTCGAGCTGCACGTCCACGTCGCGCACCGCGCCGAGCGCCGCGACGAGGAGCTTCACGCCCGGGTCCGCGGCGGCGAGCGGGCCGCCGAGCAGGCTCAACGCCGCGCGCAGCCGGCGCGTCGCCACGCGGAGGTCGTGCACGTCCTCGGGGTCGGCGCGGCGGAGGGCGCGCTCGCGGTAGTGGGCGATCTCCGCCAGCCGCACCGCCAGGACCTTCGGCGCCGCCTCGTCGACGGGCGTCTCGGCGTCGATCCCCTCGACGGGCCACGGGCGCGGCATGCGCCTATCCAGCGGGGCGGGGCGCCGCCTGGATCTCGGCGTACACGCCGAAGTGGTCCGAGGGGAAGGCGCCGTCCTCCGCCTCGTCGAGCACCACCCGCGCGCGGAGCGGCTCGCCGCGGAACTGGCGATCGGGGCCGCGCACGAAGAGGTAGTCGAGGCGGCGGTCGGGCTCGTGGACCGTCGCGGCGAAGGTGTTGCGCCGCGCGAAGGTGACCCCCGGCCCCTCGCCCGCCCAGTGGAAGCAGTCGGCGAAGAACACGCCCTGGCCGTCGATGGCGTGCCAGCCGCGCAGGAAGCGGATCTCGTCGCTCTCCGGCTCGGCGTTGAAGTCGCCGGCGAGGATCGCCGGGAAGAGGCCCGGCGCGCCCACCTCCTTCACGCGCTCGGCGATGGAGGCCACCTGCTTGACGCGGATCGCCGACTCATGGAGCCGCCAGTTGAGGTGCGTCGAGAAGAACGGCACGCGCCCGCACGGGGCGTCGACCTCCACGCCGAGCAGCGCGCGCGCCTCGTCGTCGCTGACGCCGCCCGGGAGCTGCCACAGGTGGCGCGCCGCGATCGGCCAGCGCGAGAGCACCGCGTTGCCGAACTGCAACCCGCCGCCGATGTGCCACGCCGAGCCGAAGGCGACGTGGTAGCCGAAGCCCTCGGCGATCTCGGTCGCCTGATCGCCCTCGTGCGCGTCGTGGTGGAGCACCTCCTGGAGCGCGACGAGGTCGGGCTGGAGCGCGGCGATGCCGCGCCGGATGAGCGCCACGCGCTTGTCCCACGGCCCCTGCCGGTTCCAGATGTTGAGGGTGAGGACGCGCAGGATCTCCATCGTGGCCCTCCCTAGAGGGTGATCGTGATCGGGTATTCCCCGACGGTGAGCGGCGCCTCGGCGAGCGCGCGCGGGACGGCGATGTGCCCGGCGGCGACCGGGTGGCCCAGGGAGAAGGCGGCGCGGATGACCGCCGGGTCGGGCCACTCGACGGGGACGGGGCCCTCGTGCTCCACCAGCTCCTCGACGGCGATCGCCTCGCCGGCGCGCGCGGGATCGGGCGACGGACCGGAGGCGTTGACGAGGATCGTCGCGCGAGCCACGCCGCCGGCGCGCGACAGCTCGAGCAGCCGCCGCGCCGTCTCCTCGGCGCCGTGCGGGAAGCCCGCCGGGACGACGAAGAGATCGGAGCGCAGCGCCCGCGGCCCGAGCTGCGCGAGCGCCCACAGGTCCGTCGAGACGAGGAAGCGCGCCTCGACGACCCCGGGGCCGAGATCGAGCCGCACGCGGTTGATGCGGCGGTAGGCCGCGACGCCGATGTTCGGCCCGCCGAGCGCCCTCGAGGTCTCGAAGGAGCGCGGCGTCGTCTTGGCCTGCGGCACGTGCAGCGCGCCATGGCGCGTGACGATCACCACCGCGTTGTAGCGCGCGTCCGGATCGCGCCCCGGCAGGTCCTCGCACAGCTCCGGCGGCAGGTTCAGCGTGGTGATGATCCCGAGGCCATGCTGGCGCGCGATCTCGACGAGCGCGGCCAGCGCGGTCTCCGACTGCTCGTCGGTCCACGCGACCAGCTCGGGCAGCACCGCGATCGACCCCGGGTCGAGCAGGTGGAGCCGCTCGACGACGCGCTCCACGACCTCGCTCTCCTCTCCGAGCTGCACGGCGAGGAGGTGGAAGCGATCGATCCCGGGCAGATCCATTCGCGGGAGAATAGCCGCAAAGGGCGCGTCGGGATCGCCGGCGCTCACGTTCTCACGCCGCGTCGGGCTGCGACGAGGCACGCGCCGCCAGCAGCCGCGCCGCGCGCGACCGCGCCACCATCGCCCGATCGAAGTGCTGCGCGTCGAAGAGCCCGTCGGAGAGCGCGCGCCAGAGCAGCGGCTGGATGGCCGCCGGGTTGCGCGGCAGCGGCACGCGCGGGACGGCCGCCCTGGGGGTCGGCAGATCGTCGGCGAGGCGGCGCAGGGTGATGGCGAGGCGCGGCTGGTGATCGACCGCCTCGGCGAGGCGGGTGATCGCGGAGTGGAGGTCGCGGAGGAGTTGGTCGTCCATGGCGCGGGCCCATCGCAACCGACGTGCCTCGCGACGGAGCCGCGCGCGATGCGGACTTCCGGTCGCGGCGACGGCGTTCGTCCGGTCCGGGAGCCCGGACGCGTCCGGGTTTCGGCCGGACGGCCGTTGAAGCGGATGATCGAGGGCGCTAATGTTCGCGCGCCAAGGGCGAAAAGGAGGTGCGGATGGATTTCTTCTACGAGGTGCAGATCGACGCTCCGCAGGCGGAGGCGATGGCGCGCGGCCTCTACGCGGTGGCGAAGGTCGACGGGGTGCACGCGCGCGAGGCGGCGCTGGTGGCGTCCTTCTATCAGGAGACGGGCGCGCAGGTGCACTCGCTCGCCGAGCTGGAGCGGCGCAGCGCGATCACCGGCGAGGAGCTGGCCGCCGAGCTGCGGACCCCCGAGCAGCGGCGCCTCTTCATCAAGACGGCGCTCCTTCTGGCGTGGGCCGACGGCGTGGTGACGCCGCAGGAGCAGCGGATCATCGGCGCCTACGCGCAGGCGCTCGGCCTCGAGCAGGGCGAGCTGGCCAAGCTCGACGAGGCGGTCAAGGAGTTCCTGCTCGCGCAGCTGGCGCACATCAAGAACGTCGAGTCGACGGCGAAGGTCGCCGCCCGCCTCCGCATGTAGCCCGCCTCAGCGCGCCC
>JAJXSP010000432.1 GCA_021784515.1 Myxococcales bacterium
GCGTGAGCGTGAGCGTGAGCGTGAGCGTGAGCGTGAGCGTGAGCGTGAGCGTGAGCGTGAGCGTGAGCGTGAGCGTGAGCGTGAGCGTGAGCGTGAGCGGGAGCGGGAGCGGGAGCGGGAGCGGGAGCGTGAACGGGAGCGGGAGCGAAACTGAAACGCGGGAGGCGACGGGCTCAGTACCCCTTGCGACCCTCGATGCGGTCCCCGATGCGGATTTCCTTCGCGGCGCGGGTGATGAACGCGCTCGAGGTCTTGGCGCGCACGTCGACAACGAGCAGCTCCGCCACCACCTCGCGCGGGAAGCGCGGGTCCTCGTTCGGGGCGCCGACGATCGGCTGGTAGCCATCCCCGCGCCGGATCACCACCAAGCGGTTGCCGACCTCCACCTTGTCCTCGCGGCCGCGGTCGATGAACACGAGCGCGTCCGCGCCGCCGACGATGTAGGACGGACGCAGCGTGGCGACGATCGTGCCCTCGATGTTGGCGCGGTTCGGCGTGGCCTGCACCACCTTGAAGGTGCGGCGGAGCGGGCCGACGCGGTCGCCGCGCTCGATCGGCCCGACGGAGTCGACGATCACGCCGCGGGCGATCCGCTGGTCGTTGACCGAGCGGACGTCGATCTCGCCGAGGATCTCCACCGTCGAGCCCAGCAGCGCATTCGTCGTCGGGTGCCGCACCTCGTCGAGCGTGCGGTAGACGGTGTAGCGCTCGCCCGCCTTGAGCGGCCGCTGCTTCTTGAACTCGACGTACGCCTCGTCGAAGCCGGAGAGCAGCAGCTTCTCCTCCTTCGAGCCCACGATCTCGCCCGAGGTGTCGAAGTCGCCCTTCTCGACGAAACCGTTCTGGCGCAGCGAGGTGCCGCTTGGCCCCGACGGCCCCCGGCCCGGGACGGTCGATCGCGGCGCCTCGCCCGGGTCAGCCGTGATGTTGGCCGCCGCCACCACCTCGGGCTGGCGCTGACCCGGCGGATACAGGCGCACCTGATCGCCCGGGTAGATCCAGTGCGGATTCGTGATCAGCGGGTTGAACGACCAGAGCTTTGGCCAGTACCACGGGTTGTGGAAGTAGCCGTTCGAGATCTCCCACAGCGTCTCGCCCTTGCGGACGACGTGGATCTCGGGGATGTCGGAGGGGGTCCCGGACGGGGTGTCGTCCTCGGTGACGCCCTCGTCGTCGAGGACGGCCGTGCCATGTCCGCGCCCGCTCGTCACTCCCGCCGCGGCACCTCCGCCCTGCCCGCCCTGCCCGCCCCCTCCGGCATCCCCGCCGGCGCCGAGCCCCCCGGCACCGAAGAGCCGCTGCGCGGGCGAGATGCCCCCCGTGTCGGGCGGCGGCGGGTTCAGATCGCTGGGCATCTGGGCGAAGGCCGGCGCGGGGAGCGAGAGCGCCGCCGTGAGGGCCAAGGCCGCAAAAGCGGCCTGCTCCAAGGCCCGACGGGCGACGACGATCCGATGGTTCGTCACTTCGTTCCCTCCGTTCGGGAAAGCTCGGCGAGGCGTTTGTCGGCGAGATGGGCGGCTTCGGTGTCGGGGTAGTGCTCCTTGACCTGGCGGAGCACCGAGCGCGCCTTGTCGGCCTCGCCCAGCTGGCCGAGGCTGAAGCCGAGCTTGAGCATCGCGTCGGGGGCCTTGTTCCCCGACGGCCAGCGCGTCACCACCGCCTCGAACTCGCGGACCGCCGCGCCGTAGTCCTTGCGCGCGTAATAGGTCTCGCCGATCCAGTACTGCGCGTTGTCGGCGAGGTCGTGACGCGGGTAGTGCTTGACGATGTCGCGGAAGGCGCCCTCCGCCTCCTGGTAGCGGCCGGCGCCGAGGTCTGCCTGCGCGGCGCGGTAGGCGGAGGTCGCCGGGTCGGCGTCGCGATGCGGCGGCGACGCGGGGGACATCGGCGCGCTCGAAGTCAGCTCGCCTTCGCCGTGCGACAGGGGAACGCCGTGGTCGGGCAGCTTGTGGACGCCGAGGTTCTCTAGCTGCCCCGACGGGAGCCCGTCCGTCGTCGCCACCGTCGAGCCATGCCCCTCGAGGCGCAGCAGCGGCCGCCGCGCCCGGTGCTTGTGCGGCGACTCGGCGAGCGCCGGCTGCTCGACGGGAGACTCGACGCTCTCGGCCGGCGAGGCCTCCGCCTCGATCGGCGCCTCGACCGGCTGCTCGAACAGCTTGCGGCCGGGCTGCTCGTCGGACGAGAAGCCGTAGTGCACGCCGGTCTCGCTCTCGCGCGCCTGCTCCGCCTTCGCCTGGGCGGCGTCGGCGGCGGCGGTCGGCGGGCGCAGCACCGTGACCGGCAGCGTCGGCGGGCCCCCGCGACGGCCGGCCGCCACCTTCTGGCTCTCGACCTGGTCGGTGAGCAGAAAGAGTTGGTTGTCGATCCGGTCCACGCGCTCGGCCAGCTCGGCGCGCGCGCGCTCGGACGCCTCGAGGCGCGTGCGCAGGTCCCGCACCTCCGCCGGCGAGACCGTGCCGCAGCCGCCGAGACCGAGGGCAAGCGCGGGAGCGAGGAGGGATCGCATCGTCGGGGATTCTACCGGACCTTCTCCCGCTAGCAAAGAAAGCGTACCGTCGGGAGGTGGGCTCCCGATTCTTCCGTGTGCCGCTGCACGAAATCGGCTACCTGAGGGCGATCGTCGACGGCTACGACGGCCTCGCCGTGGTGCGCTCGCTCGACCCGCGGCGCGGCGAGGTGGAGTGGCTGGTCGGCGAGGGGCGCGACGGTGAGGCCGACGCGCTGGTCGAGCGGCTGCGCGCGGAGATCGGGCTGCAGGAGATCGCGCGACCGGCGGACTGGTACGACCTCTCCGACGAGTAGCGCGGCGGAACGCGCCGGACGGACCCGTTTGACAACGCGCCATCGGTGCGCATGTTGTCTGCGGCAGGCGGAGAGCGGCGGCGAAAGCGGGCTGGTGCCGGCAGTCGCGGCGCGACGACGGATCGAAGAGACTTCGTTCGTCGAGACCAGACCCGGGCGCCGTGCGCGTCGCTTCCAAGCGCGGGAGGTGACCCACTGGAGGTGCAATCGTCTCGTCGAAGGGGCGGTCCTGGTCGCACCTGACCGGTTTCGTACGAGCCGCTTAGCGGCCGTCGCCGAGTGAAGGCCCCCGAGGGCCCCCGCGAACCGGTCCGCCCCGACGGCGAGCAAACATCGATGGAGCACGCGGAAAGGCGAACTGCTCGCGCGGTTCGCCTTTTTCGCGTGTCGCTTTTTCGCGTGTCGGGGGATCAGCCGGCGCGGAGGATCGCGTCGGCGCCCCGGGCCAGCAGCCGCTCGGCGAGCGCGACGCCGAGACGCTCGGCTTCGCTTGCGGGCCCGTCGAGCGCGTCGCGGAGGATCTCCGATCCGTCCGTGCGCCCGACCAGCCCTTCGATCGACAGCCGGTCGCCGGCGAGCCGCGCGTGCGCCGCCATCGGCGTGCGGCAGCTGCCGTCGAGGCGGCCGAGGAAGCCGCGCTCCGCCGCGGTCGCGATCGCCGTCGCGCGGTCCTCGAGGCGCGCCACGCGCGTCCGCACCGCCTCGTCATCCGCGCGCGTCTCGATCGCCAGGGCGCCCTGCCCGATCGCCGGCAGCGACTCGGACGGCTCCAGCACGCTCGTGATGCGGCCGTCGAAGCCGAGCCGTCGCAGGCCGGCCACCGCCAGCACGATCGCGTCGAGCTGGCCCTCGGCCACCTTGGCGAGCCGCGTGTCGACGTTGCCGCGCAGCGGGATCACCTCGAGGTCGGGACGCGCCGCCTTGATCTGGCAGACGCGGCGCAAGCTCGAGGTGCCCAGGCGCGCGCGCTGCGCGAGCGCCGCCACCGTCGTGGCCGCGAGGCCGGGCCGGACGATCAGCGCGTCGCGTGGGTCCTCGCGCGGCGGCACCGCGGCGAGCACCAGCCCGTCGGGGACGCCCGCCGGCAGGTCCTTCATCGAGTGCACCGCGACGTCGGCGCGCCCGTCGAGGAGCGCCTCCTCGAGCTCCTTCACGAACAGGCCCTTGCCCCCCACCTCGGCGAGCGGGCGGTCCTGCACGCGGTCGCCCACCGTCGAGAGCACGACCAGCTCGACGGTGACGCCCTGCTCGCGCGAGAGCAGCTCGCGCACGTGGTTCGCCTGCCACAGCGCGAGCTTCGAGCCGCGCGTGGCGATCCGGATCTTCATGACTATCGGCTCCCTGCTCCCGCCTTGGGCTCCGCGCCGCTCGCCTCCCCTTCGTCGAGGGCGAACAGGGTGCGCACCGCCGCCGCGAGGGCGTCGGAGTCCGACTCGCGCTTGAGCGCCGTGAGCGGAGCGTGCAGCAGCTTGTTGATGATCGAGTCCGCGAGGCGCTCGATCTCCTTGCGCTCGCGCTCCGAGGCGCCATCCATCTTGCCGAGGGTGCGCGCGGCCTCGGCACGCGCCACCTCCATGAACCGCTCGCGCAGCGCCTTGATCGTCGGCACCACGCCCAGGCTGCGCTCGGCGGCGATGAAGCGCGCCACCTCCTCGGCGACGATCGACTCCGCCTCCTCGGCCGCCTTGCGGCGATCGCTGAGGTGCTCGTCCACCAGCTGCGAGAGCGCGTCGACGTCGTAGAGGTAGACGTTCTCCAGCTCGCCGACCTCGGGCTCGACGTCGCGCGGCACCGCGATGTCGATGAAGCAGAGCCATCGCCCGCGCCGCGCCTTCATCGCCTTGTGCACCATCTCGCGCCGGATCACCGGCTCGGGCGCCCCCGTCGAGCAGAGCACGATGTCCACCGTCGTGAGGAGCTGCGCCATCTGCTCCCACGGCCAGGCATTGCCGCCGATGCGCTCCGCGAGCGCCTGCCCACGCGCGAGGGTGCGGTTGATCACCGCGAGCGGCCCGGCGCCGGCGGAGACGAGGTGGCGCGCCGCCAGGTCGCCCATCTTCCCCGCGCCGACGACCAGCACCTCCTTGCCGCGCAGCTCGCCGAAGATGTGCTGCCCGAGCTCGACCGCCGCCGAGGCCACCGACGCCGCGGACCGCGCCACCTCGGTCTCGCTGCGCACGCGCTTGGCCGCCGCGAAGGCCCGCGGCAGCGCGCGCGAGAGCACGTTCCCGACGGTGCCGACCTTGCTCGCCACCTGCCAGGCGTCCTTCACCTGGCCGAGGATCTGCGGCTCGCCGACGACCATGGAGTCGAGGCTGGCGGCGACGCGGAACAGGTGGCGCACCGCCGCCTCGCCG
>JAJXSP010000433.1 GCA_021784515.1 Myxococcales bacterium
CCGCGCGTTGCGCGCAGCACCGCCGCCGGCTTGGGCACCTCGGGCGGCGGGTCCGACGCGCCCGACGGCGGCCGGTCGGCGCGCCCGATCCAGCGCGTGGCGTCGCGGGCCGGGCGTCCCGCCGGCGCCGCCTCCGAGCCGCGCTCCGGGAAGCCGAGCGCGAGCAGCGTGACCAGCTGGCCGCCGCGCAGCTCGGGACCGAGGCGCTCGCCGACGAAGTCGAGCACCACCTCGGGCACGAGGCTCGCCGCGTGGATGCGGTGCGTGGCGAGCCCCGCCGCGTGCGCGAGAAGCGTGGCGTTCTGCGCCGCCGCCCCGGCCATCGCCAGCGCCTCCAGCCCCTCGGAGGCCGGCACCGACGAGAAGACCAGCACCAGCGCCGGCGCGTCGAGCACCTCGTCGGAGGCGAGGCCGCGCGGCGGGATCGGCCCGAGGTTCCAGAGGCGCCCGAGCGCCTCGGCCAGGCGCGCCACGAGCAGCTCGCGCTCGCGGTCGACGACGACGACGAAGCGCCACGGCGGCTCGTCGAAGCGCGCGGGCAGGCGGCCGCCGGCGGCGCGGAGCAGCTCGTCGATCAACGCGTAGGGCACCGGCTCGGCGGAGAAGCGCGGCGCGTCGCCCACCCCGGTGACGAGCGCGGTGGCGTCGTCGAGGGAGATCACCGCTCCGGCTCGCGCGGCGGCGCCGGCTCGGCCGCCACCTCGACGATCAGCCGCTCGAGCGCCTCGCGTGTGTTGAGCGACGGATCGTCGAGCACGCGCTCGAGGAGCCGCCGCAGCACGTCGCCGACGATCCGGCCGGGCGGGCACGCGAGCACACGCATCACGTCCTTGCCGTCGACGGCGAGGTCGGTGACCTTGAGCGCGCTCGCGCGCTCCACCTCGCGCTCGATCCGCGCGCGCAGCTCGTCGATCTCCTTGCCCGGCTCCTCGTCGAAGCCGCGGGCGCGCACGTCGCCGGCGCGCAGCTCGAACAGCTCGGGCAGGAGCTCCAACCCCACCCGGTTGATGAAGCGGCGCACCGTCGCGTCGCTCCACTCGGGCGTGTACCAGAACATGTGCTGCCCGACGAGGGCGACCACCTTCTCGCGCTCCTTGTTCGAGAGGCGCAGGCGGCGGCCGATCTCCTCGGCCATCTTCGCGCCGACGAACTCGTGGCGGAAGAAGGACAGCTCGCCCGGCGCGTCCTCCTTCGGCGCCGCGGTGCGCGGCTTTCCGACGTCGTGGAGCAGCGCGGCGAAGCGCACGATCGGGTCGCCGCGCGTCTCGTCGACGGTGTGGAGGGTGTGCTCCCAGACGTCGTGCGCGTGGAACCGGTTCTGCGTCTGACCGACGCTCGCCGAAAGCTCGGGGATCACCTCGCCGAGCATCCCGGTGCGCTGCATCAGCTCGAGGCCGACCGACGGCTTGCGCGCCGCAAGCAGCTTGAGCAGCTCGTCGCGCACGCGCTCGGCGGAGACCTTGCGGAGCACCGGCAGCGCGCCGGGGATCGCCGCCTCGGTGGCCGGGTCGAGGCGAAAGCCGAGCTGCGCCGCGAGACGCACCGCGCGCATCACGCGCAGGCCGTCCTCGCCGAAGCGCTCGCGGTCGTCGCCGACGGCGCGGATCACCTTCGCCGCGAGATCGCTCCGCCCGTCGAACGGGTCCTCGATCCGCAGCGCGATCGGATCGAAGGCGATCGCGTTGATCGTGAAGTCGCGGCGCCGCAGGTCCTCGACCAGCTCGGGGACGAAGGCGACGGTGTCGGGGCGGCGGCCGTCGCTGTAGGCGCCCTCGCCGCGGAAGGTGGTGACCTCGACGTGGTGCCGCTCGCCGCCGTGATCGACGAGCACGGTGACGGTGCCGTGCTTTTCGCCGGTGGGGATGGTGCGGCGGCGGCCGAACAGGCGCGTGACGTCGGCGGGGTGGGCCGAGGTGGCGATGTCCACGTCGTGGCCCGGGCGCCCGAGGAGGATGTCGCGGATCGCGCCGCCGACGAGGTGCGCCTGGTGGCCCGCCTCGACGAGCGCGCGACAGACGGAGAGCGCCGGCTCGGGGACGGCGGCGACGATCGCGCGCGGGTCGGTTACGGGATCCATCGGGCGGAGCATAGAACGGAACGTCGCCGGCGGCTCCCGCGGGCGCGTCAGGCGCCGCGCGCCCGCTCGGCGAGGGCGAGCAGGCGCGTCGCCTCGGCGCAGACCGCCGGATCGCCGGCAGCGTCGGCGGCGTCGAGCGCCGCCTGGAGCGCCTGCTCCGCCTCGAAGGCGCGGTTGGCGTCGAGCAGCGCCTCGCCGAGCCGCACGCCGATCGGCCCCTCGGCCGCGCGATCGCCGGCGCGCACCGCGAGATCGAAGGCCGCCTCGAGGTGGGCGACCGCCGCGTCGTTCTCGCCGAGGGCACGCCGGCAGGTGCCGAGCCCGCTCTCGGCCGCCATCGCGCGCGCCGGCGCATCGAGGCGCCACGCGCGGCCGCGCAGCTCCTCCCAGAACCCGAGCGCCTCGCGCGTGCGACCGAGCGCGAGCAGCGCGCCGCCGAGCGGCTCGAGGACGTCGAGGCGGCCGAGCGTGTCGTCGGCGGCGACGTGCTCGAGGGCGCGCCGGTAGAGATCGACCGCCGTGCCGATGCCGCCGCGGTGGCGCGCCCGCCCCGCCGCCGCAGTGAAGCAGGCGGCCGCGCGATCGGGCCGGCCGCCGGTGCCGTACAGCTCGCCGAGAAGGAGGAGGAGGTCCTCGGTGCGCTCGCGGGCCCGCGCCTCGAGCCACTCGGCGGCGCGCAGGCGGTAGCGCCGCGCGCGATCGATCGGCGTCACGCGCGCGATGCGCGCCCGCAGCGCGCCGTCCTGGAAGGCGTACTCACGCTCGCCCGCGACGCCCGCGGGGAGGCGCGCCAGCACCTCGCGCGCGACGAGGTCCTCGAGCCGCCACTCCACCTGCCGCGCGCTCTCGTCGTCGAGCGACGGTGCGTCGCCGGGCGTGCCGTCGAGGCGACGCAACGCCACCAGCGCGCCCGCCCAGAACACCGGGCCGAGCGCCGCGCCCATCTCCAGCAGCTCGCGCTCCTCGGGGCGGAGCCCGCCGACGCGCGCCTCGAGCGCCTCCTCGACGGAGAGCGGCGCCTCGGCCGCCGCCGCGCGATCCCCATCGATCCACGCGCGCCCGGACTCTCGCATCACCGCGCCGCTCGCGGCCACCTCGCCCGCGAGTCGGACGAGGCGCAGCGGACAGCCCGCGGCGACGGCGGCGGCGCGCTCGGAGAGCGAGGCTGGGAGATCGTCCACCCCGAGCAGCTCGCACAGCATTGCCTCGGCGTCGTCGCGCGGAAGCGGGGTGAGATCGATCCGCGTGTGATCGGCGCTGCCGCCGCCCCAGCGAGGGTGCGCGGCGAACAGCTCGGGCAGCGCGGTGGCGACCAGCACGATCGGCGATCCGCCCAGCCCGTCGCCCAGCTCGGAGAGCAGCGCCACCAGGTCGGCGTGCGCGAGGTGCAGGTCGTCGATCGCCAGCACCAGCGGCCGCGCCTCGGCGTCGCGCTCGACGAAGCGCGTGAGCACCGTGCGCGCCACCGCGTCGCGCAGCGCCGGCTGGGCGCCCACCGCGTCGTGGAACGGCGAGGGCGCCATCGCCGTCTCGACGAACGGCCCGAGGAAGCACGCCATCTCGTGGACGCGGCGGTCCTGGAACAGCGTCTCGAGCGCGGCGCGCACCTTCGCCGCGGCGATCTCCTCGGGCTCGCCGTCCACCACCTCGAAGCGGCGGCGCAGCAGCGCGCGCAGCGGAGCGAACGGCGGGCCGTCCGTGGCCACGCGGCCGACGAGCGCGCGCACCGGCGGGTCGGTGCGCGACGCCACGCGCGCCAGCCACTCGTCGAGCAGGCGCGACCGGCCCACCCCCGCGCCGCCGACGAGGCTCACCACCTGCGGCGCCTGGTACTCGACGGCGCGGTCGAGGAGGCGATCGAGCGCGCTCAGCTCGCCGTCGCGGCCGCGCAGCGAGGGCACGGGCCGGGCGGTCGAGGTCTCGCCGGTCGCGTGCACGCGCGCAGTCTAGCCACGCACGCGGATGCGATCAACGGGCGAGCCCGGCGGCCGCGCTACTTGTGGATGCGGCGGTACTCGTCGCGGTACTTCATCACCTGGTCGTAGATCGCCGCCGGCACGACGCCGCCCCGCACGACCTGGTTCATGCTCGCCGCGGCGCGCTCCCACCCGGGGCGGTCGTCCGACGGCACGACGGTGAGCCCCTGGCCCTTCATCTCCGCCACCGCCTGGTCATTCATCTTCCGAACCACCTCGTCGATGCGCTTGCCGTAGTCGTGCGCGATCGCGAGCAGCTTCGGGCGGATGTCGGCCGGGATCTTCTCCCATGTGTCCTTCTTCACGATCGTCGCGCCGGTGAGGATCGCCCACGGCAGGTCGCTCATGTGGTTCGCCTTCTGGTAGAGGCGCGCCGTCAGCGCGTACAGCGGCGCCGCCGCGACGGTGTCGATCATCCCGGTCTGCAGCGACGGGATCACGTCGGTTGACGAGAGCACCACCGGCTGGAAGCCCGCCGCGCGGATCGCCTCGACCGACTTCGGGTCGCCGTCCCACGCGAAGATCTTGGCGGCCTTCAGGTCGCTCGGCGTCTTGATCGGACGCGTCGAGAAGAAGTGCACGAAGCCGACGTCCGACCAGCCGAGGACGACGTAGCCCTTGTCCTCGAGCGATTTGGTCAGCTCGCCCTCGACCTTGCCCATCACGTAGTCGAGCTCGGCCCACGACTCGACGCCCATCGGTGCGTCGACCGACTGCGGCTCGGGCGTGATGTCGTGCAGGCCGACGGTGGTGAGCCCGGCGGCCTGGAGCTGGCCGACGCGCATCTTGCGCACCATCTCGCCCTCGTTGCCGACGACGCCGCCCGGGTAGATTCGCAGCTTCACCTGCCCGCCCGACGCCTCGGCCCACTTCTGCCCCATCTCCTTGATCAGGTTGTGCCAGGGCGACCCCGAGGGCGCGAGGGTGCCGAGCTTGATCTCCACCTCGGCGGAGGCGAGGCCGGGCGCGAGCGTGAACGCGGTGCAGGCGAGCAGGGCGGCGAGGCGGGTTCGCATGGGTCTCCGGGGGGTGGGTTGGCTGTCCGAGGAACGGTAGGAAAAGCAATACCGTCCCCGATC
>JAJXSP010000434.1 GCA_021784515.1 Myxococcales bacterium
GCGAGCTCGGCGCGGTGTCGCTCGAAGAGCTGGTCTACGAGGCGTACGGCCCCGGCGGCACGGCGATCGTCCTCGAGATCCTCACCGACAACCGGAACCGCACCGCCTCCGAGATCCGCCACCTGCTCGAGAAGCACAACTCCAAGCTCGCGGCGACCGGATCGGTGATGTACCTGTTCAAGCGCCGCGGCACCGTCGTGTTCGAGGCGGGCAGCGTCGACGAGGACAAGCTCATGGAGGCGGCGCTCGAGCTCGGCGCCGAGGACATCCAGTCGCAGGACGACACGGTGACGGTGCTGACCGAGGCGTCGAAGTACATCGACGTCAAGGAGGCGCTCGAGAAGGCGGGCTTCAAGCCGGCCGGCGGCGAGGTGGCGATGCTGCCCGAGACGACCGTCAAGCTCGAGGGCAAGGAGGCCGAGTCGATGGCGCGGACGATCAGCGCGCTCGAGGACCACGACGACGTGCAGAACGTCTACGTGAACGCCGACATCGACGACGAGGTCTTCGAGCGGGTCGAAGGCTGAACGCTGGTCGCGCTCGACCCGCGCCCGCCCGCACGCACGACCGGGCGCGAGCTGCGCCCTTCCCTCCCGCCGCCGCAGATCCCGATTCCGTAGACCGGGGCAATCCCCCCGGACCCCGTGGCTACAACTCGGTGACGTCCAGCTGCGCGTTTGGGAGCTCGCGCCGACGGAGCGAGGCGTTCTATAGTGCCTCGCGATGCGCATCCTCGGAATCGATCCCGGCACGCGCCGCTGCGGCTACGGCGTCATCGAGGCCGCCGGCGGACGGCTCGCCTACCTCGAGTGCGGCGTGATCGAGATGGCGGCGCGGGAACCGCTCGAGCGCCGGCTCGCCGAGCTGGCCACGGGGGTGGCCGAGGTGATCGCCGAGCTGGCGCCGTCGGCGGTGGCGGTGGAGGACGTGTTCCACGGCATCGACGCGCGCGCGGCGCTCACGCTCGGCCACGCGCGCGGCGTGGTGCTGGCGGCGGCCGGCGCGGCGGGCCTCGCGGTGCATGCCTACCCTCCCGCGACGGTCAAGCGCAGCGTCACCGGCTACGGCCGCGCCGACAAGCCTCAGGTGGGCGCGGTGGTGCAGGCGCTGCTCGCGCTGCGGAATGCCCCGCGCGCCGACGCCGCCGACGCGCTCGCGGTGGCGATCTGCCACGCCCACCATGCGCCCGCGGTGGCGCGGCTCGCGGCGGCGGCGGCGAGGAGCGCGCGATGATCGCCCACCTCCGCGGCACGCTCGTCGAGAAGGGCCTCGAGCGCGTGGTGGTGGACGTGGGCGGCGTGGGCTACCTCGTCGCGGTGTCGATGCAGACGCTCGCCGAGCTGCCGGCCGTCGGGAGCGAGGTCACGCTCAAGACCTACCTCCAGGTGCGCGAGGACGCCCACCTCCTGTTCGGCTTCGCCAGCGAGGCGGAGCGGCGCGCCTTCGAGCTGTGCGTCTCGGTGTCGGGGATCGGCCCGAAGCTGGCGCTGGCGATGCTGTCGGCGCTGCGGCCCGAGGCGCTCGCCGAGGCGGTGATGGGCGGCGACGTGGCGAAGCTGAGCCGCACGCCGGGCATCGGGCGCAAGACCGCCGAGCGCGTGGTGGTGGAGCTGCGCGACAAGTTCGAGAAGCTGGGACTCAAGCCCGCCGCCGGCACCGCGCCGCTCGCGCCCCGCCCGACGGGGACGGCGGCCGCAGTGGCGTCGGCGCTGGTGAACCTGGGCTACCGCGCCGTCGAGGCGGAGCGCGCCGCCGTCGAGGCGACGAAGCGGGGCGAGGGCGCGCCGCTCGAGCAGCTGGTCAAAGAGGCGCTGCGCGCGCTCACCGGTTAGGGCCCGATCAGGAGCAACTCGCGCAGTCTGGCTGTCGATCCATCCCGACCGGCGTCGTTGCTCCTCCGTCGAATACAGAGAGTATTCTCCGTCGTCGCGGCTCGCCGGATCGGGCGCCTCGGCACCCGGCTTTGCGCAACTTGTTCCTGATCGGGCCCTTGGTTGGAGCTCAAACGAATGGCGCGCAAGAAGCACGACGACGGTCCAGCCCCCTCCCCCGCCCCGGGCCGCGCGGCCGACGATCTCTCGCCGGCGCCGATGCCCGGCGAGGTGGAGCTGGACGCCGCCCTGCGCCCGCGCACCTTCGACGAGTACGTCGGGCAGAAGAAGCTGGTCGACAACCTGAAGGTGTTCGTCCAGGCGGCGCGGCAGCGCGGCGAGGCGCTCGACCACGTGCTCTTCTGCGGCCCGCCCGGCCTCGGCAAGACGACGCTCGCGCACGTGATCGCGCAGGCGCTCGGCGTCACGCTACGCGGCGTCGGCGCCCCCGCGATCGAGCACAAGGGGACGCTCGCCTCGTACCTCACGCAGCTCGGCGCGCGCG
This sequence comes from Myxococcales bacterium, assembly GCA_021784515.1. GTDB lineage: Bacteria > Myxococcota_A > Polyangia > Palsa-1104 > SHYY01 > SHYY01. The sequence continues at coordinate 2,377 of JAJXSP010000434.1, forward strand.
ACGTGCTCTTCATCGACGAGATCCACCGCCTGCAGCCGATCGTCGAGGAGTACCTCTACCCGGCGATGGAGGACTACCGCATCGAGATCCCCGTCGGCGACGGACCGGCGGCGCAGCTCCTCACGATGAACCTGCCGCGCTTCACGCTGGTCGGCGCCACCACGCGCACCGGGCTGCTCACCTCACCGCTGCGCGACCGCTTCGGCATCGTGATGCGCCTCGACTACTACACCGCCGACGACCTGACCGAGATCGTCACGCGCTCGGCGGCGCGCCTCGAGATCGTGCTCCAGGCCGACGGTGCGCGCGAGATCGGGCGGCGGGCGCGCGGCACGCCGCGCATCGCGAACCGCCTCTTGCGCCGGGTGCGCGACTTCGCCGAGGTCGAGGGCGACGGCACGATCACCCTCGCGGTGGCGATGTCGGCGCTCGACCGGCTGGGCGTCGACGGCGTGGGGCTCGACGAAATGGACCGCGCGCTGCTCCGCGCGGTGATCGACAAGTTCGACGGCGGGCCCGTCGGCATCGAGTCGCTCGCCGCCGCGGTCTCCGAGGAATCCTCGACGCTGGAGGATGTGTACGAGCCGTTCCTCCTGCAGGAGGGCTTCCTTCAGCGCACGCCGCGCGGGCGGGTGGCGACCCGGCGCGCGTACGAGCACCTCGGCCTCCCGACGCGCGCGAACACGCCGGGCGGCTCGCAGAGCAGCCTCTTCTGAGGCTGGGGAACGGGAACGGGAGCGCGAACGGCATGACCTCTGACGACATCGCCACGATCCTCGGCCGCTGGCGTGACGGGGCGCTCGATGCCCCCGGCGTCAAGGCGTGGCTCGAGGGCGCCGGCGGCGTTGCGGCGCTTCATTCGGGAACACGATCTCCCGCTTCGGCGCTCGCTCCCGCGGCGCGCGAGGCGCTCGACGCCCTCGACCTGCTCGAGGTGCACCTGCTCACCGCCGACGACGTGCCGGCGCTGCTCGCGCTCCTCCACGGCGGCGCGGGTGCGATCGCATCCTGGACGCGCTATCGCGACGCGATCGACCTCGACGCGCGCAGCCGCACCCTCAAGCGCAACCGCTTCTACCGCCCGTTCTGCCGCTGAGTTTTTACGTCAGGTCGATCCGCATCACCGCGGTGTCGACCTCGACGAAGTGGTGCTTCTGGTAGAAGCCGCGCAGGTAGCTCTCGCGGGCGCGGCTCTGCAGCACATCGATGCGCTTGCAGTGCATGTTCTTCGCGTGCGCGACCGCCGCCTCGAGGAGCTTGGTGCCAATCCCCTCGCCGCGGCGGGTGGTGCCCACCACCAGTTCGTCGACCGAGGCGAGCAGGCCGGCGAGCCGCATCTGGGGGCGCACCGACACGGCGACATAGCCGAGCACGTCGAGCCCGGCGGCGGCGACGAACACCACCGCCTCGGGGTGCTTGAGGACGTGCGAGACGGTCTCGTCGGTTGCGCGCGACTCCCCGGTGTAGCCGAGGTCCTTCAGCAAGCGGCGCACGGCGAGGGCATCGCCGGGACGCGCACGGCGCACCACTACGCTCAAGCGCGCTTGCCCCGCTGCGCGGCGCGCACGAGCAGCGCCGCGAGGTCCATCTCGCCCTCGAAGACCTCGTCGGCCGGGCCGCGCATCGTGACGCCCGCATAGCCGCCGTCCGCGCCCGGCTCGACGGTGATGTGCAGCGTGCCGCCCGGCAGGTTGACCGCCACCTCGCTGCCGGCGTGCGCGCGCCCGGTCAGGCACGCCGCGACCGCCGTCGCCGAAGCGCCGGTGCCGCACGCCTGGGTGATGCCGCAGCCGCGCTCCCACACCACGAGGTCGATCTCCGTCGGCGACCTCACGCGCGCGAACTCCGCGTTCGTCTTGCGCGGAAACCAGGAGTGCCGCTCCAGCGACGGGCCGAACGCCTGCGCGAGGCCGAGGAGCGGCTCGTCGCCGTCCACGAACACGACCGCGTGCGGGTTCCCCATCGACACCGCGGTGAACCGAAAGCCGCGCCCCGCGATCTCGATCGGCTCGTCGAGGCAGCGGTCGGCCGCGGCGCCGTGCTCCATCGGGATCTCGGCGCGCGTCACGCGCGGGCGGCCCATCGCCACGCTGACGTGGGTGACGTGCCTGCGCGCGTCGACGGTGACGCCGCAGCGGAGCAGCCCGGCGCCCGTCTCGATGGGGAGCACCGGTTGCCGCATCCGCGCATCGCGCTCGTAGAGGTACTTGGCGACGCATCGGATGCCGTTGCCGCACATCTCGGCCTCGCTGCCGTCGGCGTTGAGCACGCGCATGCGCGCCGCAGCCTCGGGCACCGTCGGCGGCAGGATCACCATCACGCCGTCGGCGCCGACTCCGAAGTGGCGGTCGCACAGCGCCGCCGCGGCGCGCCGATCGTTCGGCGACGGGGACGAGCCGTGGGCTGCTCCACCGTCGCGCAAATCGACGACCACGAAGTCATTGCCGGCGCCCTCGAGCTTGGTGAACTTCAGCATGGGAGGAACCTCTTGAGACGGCGGGCGGCCCGGCTCCGCCCCGTCGCTGGGAAGGCGCTACTTCGCGGGAGGAGCCTGCGCGTTGGGAGCGGGCGCGGCGGGAGCGGGAGTGGCGGCGCCCTGCGCGCCGGCGGGAGGAGCGGCCGGGGCGCTGCCGGCGGGAGGAGCGGAGGGAGCGGCCGGCGGGATCGCGGCGGGAGCGGCCGCGCCGGGCGCGGGCGGCTGACCCTCGGCACCGGGGGCGGCGGCCGGCGGAGTCGCCTGCTTGGCCTTGTCC
>JAJXSP010000435.1 GCA_021784515.1 Myxococcales bacterium
CGCCTCGCGCGCGAGGCGCTCGCCGATCTCCCACCCGAGCGTGCGGCCGCCCTCGATGGTGAGGCCGCAGTCGGGGCCCTGGCAGGCGAAGGGCAGGGCGCCGCCCTCGACGGCGGCCCGGAAGCGGTGGTAGCAGGGATCGCCGGCGACCCCCGCGGTGCGCTCGCAGATCGTCAGCTCGGCGCCGAGCGCGCGCAGGCGATCGACCACCGACGGCGATGCGTCGGGCGGGATGAACACCGCGAGCGGCCGCCGCGCCGCGCGCGCGAGCACCGCGGCGGCGAGCGCGGCGTTGCCGCAGCTGGCGATCGCGAGCGGCCCGCCCTCGCGCTGCCCGAGCCGAGCGCGCACCGCGAGCTCGATCAGCACGCCCATCAGGTGCCGCCCCTTGTGCGACCCCGAGACGTTGCCGGTCTCGTCCTTCACCCACGGCGCGCCGGGCAGCCCGGGCGCGCGCTCGCACGGCGTGACGACGAAGCCGCGACCGTCGACGGCGGCGACCGCGTCGTCGAGGCGGCGCACGATCGCGCAGTAGTCGCCGTCGGAGAGCCCGCCCGCCTGCGCCACCCGCCACGGCGAGAGCATGCGGCGGTAGCGCAGGAAGGGGTTTGGATCGTCCTCGATCTCGAAGCGCGGGGCGGGCGGGCGGGCGAGCAGGTGATCGACGCCGTCGCCGTCGGTCGCGCGCGGGCAGCGGAGCGCCATCTCTCCGTCGGAGAGCGACGCCCCGCAACAGCAGCGCCAGCGCGTCGCGGTCACGCCCGCGGGGCCGCGCCGCTCATGCGGTTGAGCTCGCCGATCAGGCGATCCCACTCGGCGGTGAGGCCGTGCAGCCCGCGCCAGAACTTCTGGTCGCGGCGCGACTCGAACTCCGCCACCGAGACGCCCTGCTGCTCGACCCAGGTGAAGTAGCCGAGGTTGAAGATCCGATCGCGGTCGCGCCGCGACAGCTCGAGCATGCGATCGGTCGCGGTCGCGGCGAGGTGCCGGCCCCACGTCTCGGCGGCCGCCACGGTGTCGAAGCCCGCCGGCCAGTGGCGCCGCGTCGCCTTGTCACGCTCGCTGCCGTACATCGCCGCGTCGTCGGTGGCGACGGTGGCGATCACGTCCTTGTCGCCGAGGCGCATGTACCGGGCGAGCTTGATCGCGGCGAGCACGTTGCAGATCCCCGACAGCCCGAGCGCGGGCAAGAGCTCGACCAGCGCCGAGGGCACGCCGCGCCGCTGCACGAGGTACTCGCGGCCCACCGGCGAGCCAAACAGCACGCCGAGCGCGTCGGTGGATGCGTCGCTGACGGCGATCGCGAAGTCGCTGTTGGTGACGTTGTGGATGTAGGGGACGTGCTTGTCGCCGATGCCCTGGATGTTGTGCTCGCCGAAGCCGTTCTCGAGCAGCGTCGGGCACTCGGCGGCCTCGACGGCGGCGATCAGCGCGCCGGTGCGCTCCTTCAGATAGTCGCCGGCGCCGATCGTCCCCGCCGAGCCGGTCGCCGAGACGAAGGCGCGCAGCGACAGCTCGCGATCCTGCGCCCGCAGCGACTCGAAGATCGCCTCGAGCGCGCGACCGGTGCAGTGGTAGTGGGCGAGGTGGTTCCCGAACTCGCAGAACTGGTTGAAGATGATGTTCTCGGGCGTGCGGTCCAGGCGCCCGCACTCGTCGTAGATCTCCTTCACGTTGCTCTCGGTGCCGGGCGTGCGGACGATGTCCGACGGCGCGGCGACCCACGCGTCGAGCCACTTGAAGCGCTCCTCGCTCATGCCGGCGGGGAGCACCGCCACGCCGTGGCAGCCGAGGATGCGCGAGATGGCGACGCCGCCGCGGCAGTAGTTGCCCGTCGAGGGCCAGATCGCGCGGTGCGCCGCCGGGTCGAACTGCCCCGTCACCAGCCGCGGCACGAGGCAGCCGTAGGCGGCGAGCACCTTGTGCGCGCGGATCATCGGGAAGCGGTTGCCGAGCGCGACGACGATCGGCGCGGCGACGCCGGTGAGCGCGCGGCCGAGCACGATGTGGCCCGGCACCGCCGCCAGCGTGCGGCGATCGGGGGCGTTCCACCAGTGCACGCGGAACAGGTTGAGCGGGTGCGGCACGTCGGGATCGACCTTCGCGAGCGCCTCCCGCACCGACGGGGCGATGCGCGTCGGGTCGGCGAGCTCGGCGAAGGTGGGCAGCACGATCCCCGCCTCGGCGAAGCGGCGCGCGGTGCGCTCGACCACCGCGCGATCGATGACGTGGGTCTCCAGTCCAAGTCGGGCCATCGGCGACGTTTACCACGTCCGGCGGCCGACCGCGCGGCTCTCTCGCGGCCGGGCGCACCCTCCCGCTCACGCTCACGGGGCGGGCACGAGCGATGCTGGATCGTAGGGTGTGGACCCCACGCTCTCCGTCGAACTGCGCGACCACGGGCGCCCGGCGGCGCGGCCCTTCGACGAGCTGTTGCGCCAGCTCGCCGGCTTCGAGGCCGCGCCCTCGCTCTGTGCCTCGATCTACCTCCCGGTTCGCTGGCGCGACGAGCAGCAGCGCGAGCGCGTCCGGCTGTTCGTGAAGGAGGAGGCGCGGCAGGTGCGGGTCCGTCTCGGGGACGGCGAGGCGGACGACCGGCTGCGCCGCGATCTCACGCGCGCGGAGGAGCTGGTCGAGGAGCGCGTGCGGCAGTCGATCGATCCCTCCGACCGAGGCCTCGCGCTCTTCTTGTCGTCGCCGCATGGCCTCGAGCTGGCGCTGCGTCTCGGCGAGCCGCCGACGGCGCGGCTGCATGTCGGGCGGGCGCTGCTGCTCGCGCCGCTGTTCGCCCTCGCCGCGCGGAGGACGCTGGTGGCGGCGATCGATCACCACGCCGCGCGGATCGGCGTCGCGACCGCCTCGCGCTTCGATCACCTCGAGGCGCCGGAGAGCGGAATCGAGCTCCCTCAGCGCACCTCCGCGTCGGCGCGACACGCCGTCGGATGGCGCTTCGCCGGTCACATCGGTTCGTGGCTGAGCGACGCCGCTTCCCGCATCGTGGACCTCTTGCGCGAGACCCGCGCCGAGCGCCTCGTGTTGGTGGCTCGCCCGTCGATCGCCGAAGCGGTCGAGGAGTGCCTGCCCCAGCGCGAGCGTGCGCTGGTGTTGCGCGTCGAGCACTCCGATCCGACCGCCGCCGACGACGGCGCGATCGCCGAGCTGGCGCGCGCCGCCTGCGCGGAGGCGACCCGCGCGGCGGTGGACGGGCTGCTCGACGAGGTCGGATCGATCGAACGCGGCGCGAGCGGCCAGGGGCGTGTCGCGGTCGGCGCGGCGGCGGTCGTGCGCGCGGCGAACGAGGGTCGGCTCCGTGCGCTCGTGCTGTCGGCGCGCTTCTCCGCCGTCGGGTGGCGCTGCTCCGCGTGCGGGGCGGTGGGCGAGGGGGGCAGCGCTTCGTGCGTGGCCTGCGGGATCCCCGTCGCCGCGAACGACCTCGGCGAGGCCCTCGTCCGGCGCGCGATCCTGAGCGGCGCGCGCATCGACGTCCTCGACCGGCTGACGCGACTCGACGTCGCCGGCGGCGTCGCGGCGACGCTGCGGTTCTAGATCACTTGACGAGGGGGTTGTGGAAGGCGAGCGGCCCGTAGGTGTCGTGGCCGATGGTGACGTAGTAGTGCTGGGCCTTGTTGCCGTCGACGTGCTGCCCGGGCCTCGCCACGCCGCCGGTGTTCATGCACACGAACACCTGCGCCGGCAGCCCCTTGGGATCGACCTCCTTCGGGAGGTGCACCGAGCCGGCCTGGATGTAGGTGCCGATCAGGATGCCCTGGACGTGCTTGCCCTTCAGGTCGGCGTGCTTGAGCTTTCCGGCCGCGGCGTGGATCGCCGCCTCGACCTGCGGCTTGAGCGGCACGATCCCGCCCGCGCCCGCCATGCGGCGGACCGCCGCGTCGCCGCCCGCGCCGTCGTCGGCGGCGCCGTGGGCGTCCTCGTGTCCCTGGCCGGGACCGTCGTGCTGCTGATCGTGCCTTTGCGCCCTCTTGGAATCGCTCATGGCGTTCACCTCCCGTCCGTCCTGAGCGGGAACGATCGACCCCGAGCGAGCGCCTGTCAACCGGGCGCGCCCGCGCGCAGCCGCGCGACCAGCGACGGCCAGTCGACCGCGGGCGGGAAACGTCCCTCGGCGCTCTCGCCGCGGCCGCCGCCGCGACCGCCCGCCTCCGTCGCCGCGCGCTTGAGGAACGCGCCGCAGTCGAAGCCCGCTGTCGTCCCCGCGACGAGCACGTGCAGTCCTTCCGCGCCGCGGGCCGCGAGGAAGGCCAGCCGCCCCGCCGCCGTCACCCGCCGCGCCACCGCGCGCAGGAAGTCGGCGTCCACGTCGTCGAACACCGCGACCGCGTCGCCGTCGCGGGCCAGCAGCTCCACCGCCGCCGCCTCGGCGAGCCGGCCGCGCGCCGCGCCGAGGGAGGCGCGTGCCTCGCCAAGCTCGCGCTGCAGGCGCGCCACCTGCGCGCCGACGTCGCCCGGCCCGCACTTCAGGTCGCGGCCGAGGTCGCGCAGCGCGGAGGCGTGGGCGGACAGCTCGTCGCGGGCGCGCCGTCCGGCGGCGAAGGTGAGCCGCAGCTTGCCCTTGTAGCGCTCGAGGCCGGTGATCCGCACCAGCCCCACCTGCGACGAGCGGAGGCAGTGCGTGCCGCCGCAGGGCGACACGTCGAAGCCGCCGATGTCCACCACGCGGACGTTCTCGCTCACCTTCGGCGCGCGGCGCAAAGGCAGCGCGGAAAGCTCGCTCGCCGTCGGGAAGAAGGCGCGGATCGGCAGGTCGTCGTCGATCACCGCGTTGACCAGCTCCTCGGCGCGCGCGAGGTCGCGCTCGTCCACCTTGTCGCGATCGATGTCGATGGTGCAGGCCGTCTCGCCGAGGCGGGAGGAGACCGTCTCGCCCCGCGCCACGTCGACGAGCGCGCGCGAGAGCATGTGCTGCCCGGTGTGGAGCGCCATGTGGACGCGCCGGCGCCCGCGATCGATCGCGCCCTCGACCTCGGCCCCGATCGCCGGCAGCGCCCCGTCGAGGAGGTGGTGCACGAGGCCGTCGTCGTCCACCTGCACGTCGACCACCGCGACGCCAGTCGCGCCCTGGAGCAGCCCGCTTTCGCGGGCTTGGCGCTCACCGAGCACCCCGCGATCG
>JAJXSP010000030.1 GCA_021784515.1 Myxococcales bacterium
CAAGGCGCCCACGCGGTGAACGAGATCGCATGCGAGGCCCTCGCGCTCCTCGCCGCGGAGGGACGCGCGCCGAAGGTGGTGCACCAGACCGGCGCCTCCGATCGCGCCGCCGTCGAGGAGCGCTATCGCGCGGCGGGCGTGCAGGCCGAGGTGCGCGACTTCATCGACGACATGGCGGGAGCCTACCGCGACGCCGACCTCGTCGTCGGGCGCGCCGGCGCCACCACCCTGGCCGAGCTGACCGCGCTCGGGCGCGCGGCGATCCTCGTGCCGTTCCCGTTCGCCGCCGACGACCACCAGACCACCAACGCCCGCGCCCTCGAGGCCGCCGGCGCCGCGCTCGTGTTCCCGCAGAAGCAGCTCGGCGCCCGCGCGCTCGCCGACGCGATCGCCGCGCTGTGCACCGACGAGGGCCGGCGCTTGCAGATGGCCGGGGCGTCGCGCAAGCTCGGCCGCCCGAACGCCGCCCGCGCCATCGTCGAGGCGCTCGAGCGGCTCGCGGCGAGCTAGCGAGAGAGTGAATCGATGAGCTCCATGTTCCACCAGCGCCGCGACCTCGCGGTCCACTTCGTCGGCATCGGCGGGATCGGGATGAGCGGCATCGCCGAGGTGCTCCTCAACCTCGGCTACCGCGTCTCGGGCAGCGACCTCAAGGCGGGCGACACCACGCGGCGCCTCGAGGGGCTCGGCGGCGTGGTGCGCGTCGGGCACGCCGCCGGGAACGTCGGCGACGCCGACGTGGTGGTGATCTCGAGCGCGGTGAAGCCGTCGAACCCCGAGGTGGTCGAGGCGCGGCGGCGCGGCGTGCCGGTGATCCCGCGCGCCGAGATGCTCGCCGAGCTGATGCGGATGAAGTACGGCGTCGCCGTCGCCGGCAGCCATGGCAAGACCACCACCACCTCGCTCGTCGCGACGGTGCTGCGCGCGGCCGGGCTCGATCCCACGGCGGTGATCGGCGGCAAGCTGAACTCGCTCGGCTCGAATGCGCGGCTCGGCCAGGGCGAGGTCCTGGTCGCCGAGGCCGACGAGTCCGACGGCTCGTTCCTGCACCTTTCGCCGACGGTGGCGATCGTCACCAACATCGACCCCGAGCACCTCGACCATTACGGCACCCTCGACAAGCTGAAGGCCACCTTCGTCGACTTCATCAACAAGGTGCCGTTCTACGGGCTGGCCGTGCTGTGCCTCGATCACCCCGAGGTGCAGTCGGTGCTGCCGCTCGTCGAGAAGCGCCACGTCACCTACGGCACCTCGCCGCTCGCCGACTACCGCGCCGTCGCGGTCTCCTTCGACAAGCTGCGCTCGCGCTTCACCGCGGTGCGCCGCGGCGAGACGCTCGGCGAAGTGACGCTCGCGATGCCGGGCGCGCACAACGTGCAAAACGCGCTCGCCGTGCTCGCCGTCGCCGACTTCCTCGGCGTGCCGTTCGACACCTACCGCGCCGCGCTGGCCGGCTTCGAGGGCGTGGGGCGCCGCTTCACCGTGCGCGGCGAGGCGGCCGGCGTGATGGTCGTCGACGACTACGGCCACCACCCGGCGGAGATCCGCGCCACCCTCGCGGGCGCGCGCACGGGGTTCGACCGCCGCCTCGTCGTCGCCTTCCAGCCGCACCGCTACACCCGCACCCGCGACCTGATGGCCGACTTCGCCCGCTCCTTCAACGAGGCGGAGGTCGTGGTGGTGACCGACATCTACGCCGCCGGCGAGGAGCCGATCCCCGGCGTGACCACCGAGGCGCTCGTGAAGTCGATCCGCGACCACGGCCACAAGGGCGTCCTCCACGTGCCGCGCCGCGCCGACGTCATCGACGCGCTCAAGCCGCGCCTGCACGCGGGCGACATCCTCATCACGCTGGGCGCCGGCGACGTGTGGATGGTGGGCGAGGACGCGCTCGCGTTCCTGCGGAGCAGGAGTGTCTAGCATCGACCGCGAAGCGGACCGCCAGGCGTTGCGGCGCGCCGTCGGCGGCGAGGGCGAGGTGCGCTTCGACGAGCCGATGGAGCGCCACACCACGCTCCGCATCGGCGGCCCGGTGGAGGCCTGGGTGGCGCCGGCGAGCATTGCTGCGGTGCAGCGCGTGCGCAGTCTTTGTGCGTTGCACAACTGGCCTTGCCGCGCGGTCGGCGCCGGCTCGAACCTGCTGGTGCGCGACGGCGGCGTGCGGGGCGTGTTGATCGCCTCCGAGCGGCTGCGCGACCTCGCCTTCGCCGGCCGGACGGTCCGCGCCGGCGCGGGCGTGGCGACGGGGAAGCTGCTCTCCGAGGCGACGCGGCGCGGCCTCTCCGGCGTGGAGTTCCTCGGCGGCGTCCCGGGATCCGTGGGCGGCGGCCTGGTGATGAACGCCGGCACGACGCTGGGCGAGTTCAAGGACGTCACCCTCCGCGTGCGCTCGGTCGACCCGCGCGGCGAGGTGATCGAGCGCGACGGCGCGGCCTGCGGCTTCGTCTACCGCGGCTCGGCGATCCCGCCCGACGAGATCGTCGTCGAGGGCGAGCTGGCGCTGCGCGAGCGGCCGAGGGAAGCGATCGAGAGCGACGTGCGTAACCTCCGCGATCGTCGACGGGCCCGCGAGCCGCACGGCGTGCCGAACGCCGGATCGATCTTCAAGAACCCGCCGGGCGACCACGCCGGGCGGCTTATCGAGCAGTGCGGGCTCAAGGGCCGCCGCGTCGGCGGGGCCGAGGTGTCGCCGGCCCACGCCAACTGGATCGTCAACGCCGGCGGGGCGCGCGCGGCCGACGTGCTGGCGCTGGTGGATCTCGTGCGCGCCGAGGTGCGCTCGCGCTTCGGCCTGCAGCTCGAGCTGGAAGTGAAGGTCGTCGGCCATGACCAGGAGAGCCACGGACATGCTGCATCGCAATAAGAAGATCGGCGTCATCATGGGGGGCCCGTCGTCGGAGCGCGAGGTGTCGCTGCGCACCGGCAAGGGCGTCCTCGAGGCGCTGCAGTCGCGGAAGTACGACGTGGTGGGGATCGACTGGAAGGACGGGGAGTCGCTTCCTGCTGCATTGCAGCAACACCGGGTCGAGGTCGCCTGGATCGCGCTGCACGGCGTGTGGGGCGAGGACGGCTGCGTGCAGGGGCTCCTCGAGTGCCTGCGCATCCCCTACACCGGCTCGGGCGTGATGGGCTCGGCGATCGCCATGGACAAGGTGATGTCGAAGCGGATCTTCGCGCAGGTGGGGGTCGAGCAGGCGAAGTGGCGCCTCTACCGCGGCGAGGAGGACGTCGCGGCGGTCGGCTTCCCGCTCGTGGTCAAGCCGTCGCGCGAGGGCTCGTCGGTGGGCGTGACGATCGTGAAGGACCCGGCGCAGCTTTCGCGCGCCATCGAGGAGGCGCGGCGCCACCACGGCGAGGTGCTGATCGAGGAGTACGTGCGCGGGCGCGAGATCAACGTGGCGGTGCTCGATGGGCCCGGCGGCCCCGAGGCGCTCGGCGACGTGGAGGTGCGGCCCGCCGTCGAGTTCTACACCTACGAGGCGAAGTACCAGCGCAACGACACGCAGTACCTCACGCCCGCGCCGGTCTCCGACGAGGAGCACGCGCGGCTGGGCGACATCGCGCGGCGCGCGCACGCGGCGCTCGGCTGCTCCGGCTACTCGCGGGTCGACCTGATCCTGGCGCCCGCGGGCCGCGCGATCTGCCTCGAGGTAAATACCCTGCCGGGTATGACCGAGAAGTCGCTGCTGCCGAAGATCGCCGCCAGCAAGGGGATGGACTACGCCACCCTCGTCGAGAAGATCCTCGACGGCGCATCGCTGAAGGCCTGACGGTCGGGGACGGTCCTTCCAAAGTGACTTTCTGTCGCCCACAATCGGCGGGCGGTGTAAGGACCGTCCCCGCATGCGCATCGAGCCCGCGGACGCGCGCAGCATCCTCACGCCGACCGGCGGCTGGCTGACCGGCTTCACCCACTCGCTCAACCCCTATCGCGGCTGCGCCTACGGCGGCGCGGCCTGCGGCGTCTACTGCTACGCGCCCGAGACGCGCTTTTCCGCCGATCGCCGGGACCAGTGGGGCAGCTACCTCCGCCCCAAGCTCCAGGCGGCCGAGCACTACCGCGCCGAGGCGGCGCGCGTGCGGCGTCGCGGCGGCGCGCTGCGGATCTTCATGTCCAGCGTCACCGATCCCTACGTGCCGCAGGAGGCGCGCCTCGGGGTGACCCGCGCGATCCTCGAGGCGATGCTCGCCGAACCGCCCGACCTGCTGGTGCTGCAGACCCACACCCCGGGGCCGCGGCGCGACGCACGGGTGCTTGCTGCACTGCAGGAAAAGGCGCGGCTGGTGGTGCAGATCACCGTCGAGACCGATCTCGAGCGGGTGCCGGGGCTGCCGCCGCACGCGGCGTCGGTGGCCGAGCGCCTTGCTGCATTGCAGCAGCTTAGGCAGGCCGGGCTCCCGACGGTGGCGGTGGCGGCGCCGCTGCTCCCGCTCCGCGACCCGGAGCGCTTCGTCGCGCGCCTCGGGGCGGCGGCCGACGGCGTGATCTTCGACCACTGGCTCGTCGGCGACGGCTCGCCCGGCGGCGCGCGGACCCGGCGCCGGCGCGCCCACGCGGAGCGACCGCTGCCCGACGCGCTCGCGGCGGCCGGCCTCGGCGAGTGGAACACCATCGAGCGCTTCGAGGAGATCGTGGCGCTCGCGCGCGACCGCCTCGGAGCGGCGCGCGTCGGGGTGAGCTGCGAGGGTTTCGCGCGCGCCTTCAACGACCCGCGCTGGCCACGCTAGAACACTGTTGGCGTAAGGCGTCGCAGCGAGGCGTTCGAGGCGCCGGCCAGGCGAAAAGCGACGACGACGGACTACTTTCCGTCTCCCGAGCTGGGGCCCCACCGAAGGATGGGGAGGCCGAAGGCCGAGAAGGAGCGACGAAGCACGGCCGAGCGGATCGAACGCCGCAGTAGGCGCCTTACCCCAACCGGCTCCTCGCTCGCGGGCCGATCCTGCGCCGTCGGTGGCGCGGCGATTTTCTTGCTGAAAGCGCGCCCGTTCGTGGCTATCTTCCGGGCGCGATGCCGCGGGAACCGGGACCGATGCGACGCTTGCCCAGGGGTGCGCTCCTCGCGTGCGCGCTCTTGGGGTGCGCCGCGCCGCTCCCGCCGCCGCCGAAGGGTCCGCCCCCGCCCCCGCCGCCGCCGCTGGTCCGCCAGTGCCAGGAGGCGCTGCCGCTGCAGGAGCGCACCGTCGGGGAGCTGGTCCGGCTGGTCCGCGCGATGGCCGCCGCCTTCGGGGGCCGCGCGACGATCGCCACGCGCCCGTGCGATGCCACGACGAGCTGGCCGATCGCCTTCGCGGAGAGCGGCGAGGGTCGGGCGCCGATCGGGATGACGGTGCTGCGGATGGAGGGCGACGCGCTGCTGAGCTTCGACGCGAGCGATCGCGAGGCGCCGTCGGTGAAGCTGTGCGTCGAGCTGGACGCGAAGCTCGACGACCGCCACCGCGTGCGCGCCATCGCGCTCTGGCCCTCCGACGACGAGAAGGCCTTCGATCCCAACCGCCTCGAGGCCTCGCGCGCCGAGGTGGCGTGGCTCGAGGTGCTCTCGCGCGCGCCGTCGGCCTGCGCGCTCGGGCAGCGCGAGCAGGCGGGGACGGTGGGCGAGGACGAGCTCGGAGCGATGGTCCGCTGCGCGCGCTTCGACTACGTGACCCCGCCGCGCGAGGGCTGCGACCTTTCGCCACCGATCGCGACCGACGCCCCGAGCGCCGAGGAGGTGGAGCGGAGCGCCGCCCGCGTGCACCGCTTCACCTTCGAGGGGCGGACGTCGGTGCGCGACGGCGAGCTGGAGCTGGCGCGACCCGAGCGCTGCCTCTACGAGCCGCCTCCTGCGACGCACGACGTGTGCCTCGCGAGCTACCGGCGCGCCGGCCACCCCGACGAGAAATGGTACGGGCGCGGCGACGCGACGCGCACCGGAACGAACGGCCAGAAGAACTACGTCGACTCCTACCTCACGCTGCAGATGCTGCGGCGCCTCGAGGCGGAGCGCCGCCGCCAGCTCCCTCCGGCGGCCACGCCCGGCGTCGTTCCGGCGAGCGCGCCGTCGTCGCAACCGCCGCGGTAGCGCCGCGGCGGGCGCGGCGCGAAAAGTAGCGCCGTCGGACTGGCCGTCGTACAAGGGGCCATGGTCCGCAACGGTCCGCTCGAGTCCCGCCTTCGCGGGGGCGCGCGCCGCTGGCCATTCGGCCCACGGCGCGCCAACCGGCGCACGCGGCCGGCGATCCGTCCGGCCGAGGTGGCGGCGCTCGCCGACGCCTCGGGCCGCGTGAGCGCCATCGCCCCCGACGCTCCGACGGTGCGGACCCACCGCGTGCGCGACCTCCTCGCGGCGATCGCCAAGGGGACCGCCGCCGCCGGGCTCGCCGCCGCGGCCATGGCGGGCGCGGTGCAGGGCCACCGCTGGCTCACGCACAGCCCGAAGTTCGCGGTGCGCGAGGTGCGGGTCTCGCCGACGGTGCACGTGCGCGCCGACGACGTGCGGGCGCGCGCCGCCGTCGAGCCCGGGGCAAACCTCTTCACCATCGACCTCGACGCGGTCGCGCGCGAGGTGCAGGGCGACCCGTGGCTGGAGCGCGTCTCGGTCCGCCGCGAGCTGCCGGCGACGGTGATGATCGAGGTACGCGAGCGAGTGCCGGCGTGCGCCGTCGCCTTCGGCGCGCTGTACCTCGCCGACGCGCAGGGGCAGGCGTGGAAGCGCGCCACGCCCGACGAGGCGGCCGGCCTGCCGGTCGTCACCGGGATCCCGCGCGACGCCTACATCGACGACCGCGAGGCCGCGCAGGCGCTGGTGCGCGAGGCGCTGGAGGCGCTCGCGGTGTGGCGCGAACACGCCGACCGGCCGGCGATCGGCGAGGTGCACGTGGACGCCGCCGACGGGATCACGCTCTACACGGCGGCCGGCGGGGTGGGCGTGCGGATCGGCCGGCCCGACGGAGCGGCGACCTGGCGCGAGCGCCTCGCGCGCTACGACCGCGTCGCCGCGTCGCTCCAGTCGTCGGGCGAGAAGGCGCAGCTGGTGCTCGTCGATCAGCGCACGCGGCCCGAGCGCGTGACCGTCAAGCTGGCCACGCGCTAGCGTTTGCTGCAATGCGGTAGTGGATTGGTGCGGCGCAGCATCGCCGCAGCGGCTAGCGGCGGTTCGCGGTGAAGTCGAACGGGATGACCACGGTGACGTTGCGCGCGTGCGCGAACGCGAGGCTCGAGGCCTCGCGGCGCAGGCACTCCACCACCTCCTCGTCCCGCAGGCTGTCCTTTTCGATGCGCGTGCCGGCGACCTGCCCGGTCGGGCCGACGTGGATCTCCAGGGTCACCGTGCCGGCGAGGGTGGGGTCGCGCTTGAGGCTGTGCTCGTAGCAGGCGGTCGTCTGGCGGCGGTGGTTGCGCACCACCTCCATCACCTCCTCGGGCGTCGGCGGCGTGGACTTCGGCTGCTCCACCTCGGTGTGCATCGCCACGTGCAGGTCGCCCGGCTCGTTGCCGACGCTGATCCAGCGGCGGATCGTCGCGAAGCCGGGGCGCGTCAGCTCGACGAGGTGGCCGCCGAGCGGGCGCCGCAGCGCCACCGGCGTCGGTCCGAAGGACACGCCGTCCACCACCAGCTCCGCCGGCGGCGCGGAGCCGACGCGGAACACGCCCGTCGAGGTCAGCTCCTTGTCGAGCGAGGTCCAGGCGAGGAGGCCCATCTCGGAGCCCTGGCGCAGCGCGGAGGCCTCGCGCCCGGAGAGCGGGCGGGCGCCCTCGCCGACGCCGCGGCCGGCGGGGAAGACGGCGCGCTGCGGTGCAGCAATCCGGGTGGACGAGCCGTCGCCCTGGAGCGCCGCCACCTCGACCACGCCCTCGAGCACCTGCACCGTCGTGCCGTGCGCGTCCACCGAGACGACGAACCAGGTGCCGCGCACCTCGATGGCGTGGTGGGGCGTGACGACGCGGAGCGCTTCGCCCGGTTGGTGCGGGCCGACGCGCACCGCCAGCTCGCCGCCGTCGAGGGCCAGCTCCTGCGCCCGCTGATCGAGCCGCGCCAGGTGAAGCGCGCTCGACGGGCCGAGCAGCGCGCCCGAGCCCTCGGCCCACTGGAATGCCACCCGCGCGCTGGCGGCGGTCAAGAGGCGATCGCCCACGCCGAGGCGCGCCATCGCATCGAGCTTCTCGTCGCCGCCCTGGGCGCGGCCGAGCCGCGCGTCGCCCCCGACGAGGGTGACCAGCGCCTCGAGCATCTGAGGCTTCGGCGCCGGGGCCACCGCCGGCGCGATCCGATCGGCGTGCGCGATCTCGATGCGCGGGGCCACCGTCGGGCTGGCGCGGTGGAAGGCCCTCCAGCCGACGAAGCCGGCCAGCGCCGCGGCGGCCAGCCCGGCGAAGGCGAAGCCCCACCGGAACGGGCTCGGTTCGACGTACACGGGCTGGGTGCGCGACCAGCGCAGCGCGGCCTCGATGCGCGGCTGCGACAGCGTCGACTGCACGTTCGCGGTGACGGCGGCGATCTCCGAGAGCGACTGGCGGGCCGCCGCCACGCGTGCGTTCGCAGTCCGGCACGCCGCGCACTCCTGGAGGTGCGCCTGGATCGCCGCGCGCGCGCCGTCGGAGAGCGCGCCCGCCTGGTGGTCGGCGAGGCGCGCCGGGGCAGGGCAGTGAAGCTTCGTGGCCATCAGCGCACCTCTCCGGCGAACGCCTGCTCCTTCGCCGCGCGGGCGAAGAACTCCTTGCGCGCGTAGTGCAGCCGCGTGCGCACCGTGAGCACGGGGGCGCCGACGATGCCGGCGATCTCCTTCGGCTCGCGCCCCTCGATCTCATGGAGGATGAACACCACCCGCTTCTTCGGGGCCAGCTCGTCGAGAATCCGGTAGACGGCCGCCATGCGCTCGCGCGTCTCCAGCGTTCGTTGCGGCGTCGCGTCGTCGCGCACCTCGGGGCCCGCGTCGCTCGTCACCTCGTTGAGGCGGCGCCGCTTGCGCAGCCGCTGCAGCGCGACGTTGACGCACACGCGGTAGAGCCACGTCGAGACCTTCGAGTCGCCCCGGAAGCGGCCGATCGAGCGGAACACCTCGATGAAGACCTCTTGCAGCACGTCGTCGAGGTCGCCGCGTCCCGGGCCGAGCACGCGGTGGAGGTTGCGCGCGACGTCGTGACGGTACGCGCGGTAGAACTCGCCGAGAGCCTCTTTGTCGCCGCGACGGCACCGCTCGACGAGCGCGGTGACCTCGGGCGCCTGGCCCTCGATGAAGGGGAGCTTGTCGGTGTTGGCCATGCTGCGAGGTGAGTGTATCACCGGGGTGCGAGCGTTCACGGCGCGGGCCGGGCGCGATTGACGCCCACGAAACCGCTTGGTATTCATGCGCTTCCAATGGCCGCAAGCGAACTGGATCAGCTGGTCGACACCATCGCCGCGCGGGTGCGCGCCCGCCTGGGCGGTGCGCTGCCGGTGGTGGAATCTGCGCACGGGTGCGACGACGACCCGTCCCATTGCAGCGGCTGCGGCCACTGCGTCTCGCGCCGCCCGCACGCCGCGCGGGCCATCGCCGGCGAGGGCGCGGCCCGGATCGGCGCCGGCCCCGACACCGGCCCGGTGGACTCCTCGCTCGCCGGGCTGATCGATCACACGCTCCTCAAGGCCGACGCCACCACCGACGAGGTCCGCAAGCTGTGCGACGAGGCGCGCAAGTACCACTTCGCCTCGGTGTGCGTGAACTCGGGCAACGTGGCGCGCGCGCGGTCGCTGCTGGCCGGCTCGGGGGTGATGACCTGCGCCGTGGTCGGCTTCCCGCTCGGCGCGATGGCCACCTCGGCCAAGGCGTTCGAGGCGCGCGAGGCGGTCCGCGCCGGCGCCGACGAGATCGACATGGTGATCAACGTCGGCGCGCTCAAGTCGCGCGACTACGCGCTCGTCAGCGACGACATCCGCAAGGTGGTGGAGGCCTCCCGCCCGGCGAGGGTGAAGGTGATCCTCGAGACCGGTATGCTCACCAACGAGGAGAAGGTGATCGCCATCTCGCTCGCCAAGGTGGCCGGCGCGCACTTCGTCAAGACCTCGACCGGCTTCGGCCCCGGCGGCGCCACCACCGACGACATCGCGCTGATGCGCCGGCTGGTCGGCGCCGAGCTCGGCGTGAAGGCCTCGGGCGGCGTGCGCACCCACGAGGACGCCGAGAAGATGGTCGCCGCGGGCGCCAGCCGCATCGGCGCCTCCGCGTCGATCGCCATCGTCACCAACGTCAAGCTGCCCACGCAAGGCGCCGGCAAGCCCGAGAAGAAGCGGGCGGGCGGGTACTGATCATGAACGTCGCGGAGCTCATTCGTCGCAAGCGCGACGACGGCCGGCTCACGCCCGAGGAGATCCGGGCGCTGATCGCCGCCTACACCGACGGCACCGTCCCCGACTACCAGGCGGCGGCGCTGTTGATGGCGGTCTACTTCCGCGGCCTCGACGGCGACGAGCTCGACGCCTGGACGGGCGCGATGCTCCACTCCGGCGACGTGGTCGATCTCTCCGACCTGCCCGGACCGAAGGTGGACAAGCACTCGACGGGTGGCGTGGGCGACATGATCTCGCTCGCGCTGGCGCCGCTGGTTGCCGAGTGCGGCGTGATGGTGCCGATGATCTCCGGCCGCGGGCTCGGCCACACCGGCGGCACGCTCGACAAGCTCGAGGCAATCCCCGGCTTCCGCGTCGACCTCACCGTCGGGCGCTTCCGCGCCCAGCTCAGCAAGCTCGGCTGCGCGCTGATCGGCCAGACCGAGCGCCTGTGCCCCGCCGACCGCAAGCTGTACGCCTTGCGCGACGTCACCGGCACCGTCGAGTCGATCCCGCTCATCGCCTCCTCGATCATGTCGAAGAAGCTCGCCGAGGGGATCGACGCGCTGGTGCTCGACGTGAAGGTGGGCTCGGGCGCCTTCATGAAGACGCTCGACCGGGCGCGCGAGCTGGCGCGCACGCTGGTCGCCATCGGCAACGGCGCGGGCAAGCGCACGACCGCGGTCCTCACCGACATGGACCAGCCGCTCGGCCGCCGCGTCGGCAACGCGATCGAGGTGGTGGAGGCGATCCTCACGCTCCAGGGGCGAGGCGAGCCCGACGTGCGCGAGGTGACGATGTCGCTCGGCGTGGAGATGATGCTGCTCGCCGGGCTGGCGGACGACGCGGCGGGCGCGCGGGCGAGGCTGCAGAAGGCGATCGACTCGGGCGCCGCGCTGGAGCGCTTCGCGGCGATCGTCGAGGCGCAGGGCGGCGACCGGCGGGCGATCCTCGAGCAGCGCCTGCCGACGGTGCCGACCTCGTCGGTGGTGATCGCGGCGCGCGCGGGGCGGGTGCAGGCGATCCAGGCCGAGGAGATCGGCCTCGCGGCGCTCGCGCTCGGCGCGGGGCGGGCGAAGAAGGAGGACGCGATCGATCCGGCGGTGGGGATCGAGCTCCTCCGCAAGGTGGGCGACGAGGTCGGGCGCGGCGAGCCGATTGCTGCGCTGCACCATCGTGACGACCGCGGGCTCGAGGAGGCGCGCCGGCGGGTCGAGCGGGCGTACCGCATCGGCGACGAGCCGGCGAAGCCGAAGGGCGAGCGGCCACTGGTGATCGAGGTATTGAAGTGAGCGCGCTCCGCGAGGCGATCGATGCTGCGGCGCAGCAAATCCGGGCGCGCCTCCCGGCGGGCGCGGCGCCGACGGTGGGCCTCGTCCTCGGCTCCGGGCTCGGCGGCTGGGCCGACGACCTGGCCGACCGGGTGGTGATCCCCTACCGCGCGCTGCCCGGCTTTCCGACCTCGCTCGTCGCCGGCCACGCCGGCAACCTCGTCTACGGGCGCAGCGGCGGCGTCGAGGTGCTGGCGATGCAGGGCCGCGTCCATTACTACGAGGGGCACGACCTCCCGCAGGTGGTGTTCCCGGTGCGCGCGCTGATCGCCGCCGGCTGCTCGCGGCTGATCATCACCAACGCCGCCGGGGGCACCGACCCGAGGATGGTCCCGGGCGATCTGGTGATCCTCGCCGACCACATCAACCTGCTCGCCAACTCGCCGCTGCGCGGGCTGAACGCCGACGACGTGGGGCCGCGCTTCCCCGACATGAGCGAGGCCTACGATCTGAAGATGCGCATGCTCGCCGCCGAGGCCGGCGTCGATCTCGGCCTGGCGCTGCGCGATGGCGTGTACGCCTGCTTCTTCGGCCCCGCCTACGAGACGCCGGCCGAGGTGCGCATGGCGCGCGCTCTCGGCGCCGACCTCGTCGGGATGTCCACCGTGCCCGAGGTGATCGCCGCCCGCCACATGGGCGCCCGCGTGCTCGGGATCTCCTGCGTCACCAACCTCGCCGCCGGCATCACGCGCGAGAAGCTCTCGCACGCCGAGGTGACCGAGACCGCGGCGCGGGTGCGCGAGACCTTCACGCGGCTGATCGATCGGATCGTCGAGAAGCTCGGCCAGGAGGAGCGGCCATGAGCGACTGCGAGCACCCGCCGAAGAAGCCACCGCTGGCGAAGCGGGGCAGCGACCTCCTCGCCGAGATCGAGGCGACGCGCTCCGACGCCTCACCCGCTCCCGTTCCCGCTGCCGTTCCCGTTTCGGTTCCCGTCGCCGTTCCCGTTCCCGTTCCCGTTTCCGTTCCCGTCGCGAGCACCGACGGCGCTCTCCTCGCGGCGGCGACCGCGGTCCGCGCCTGCGCCCACGCGCCCTACTCGCATTACCAGGTCGGCGCCGCCGTGCGCACCGACGACGGGCGCCTCTTCTCCGGCGCCAACGTCGAGAACGCGAGCTACGGCCTCTCGGTGTGCGCCGAGCGCAGCGCCGTCGTCGCGGCCGTGAGCGCCGGGGCGCACCGCCTCACCGCGGTCGCCGTCGTCACCTCCTCGTCGCCGCCCGCCGCGCCGTGCGGCGTGTGCCGCCAGACGCTCGCCGAGTTCGGCGGCGACGACCTGCCGATCACCCTCGCCAACGACCGCGGCGAAATCGTTCGCGCCACCCTCGGCGAGCTTTTGCCGCGCGCCTTCCGCGGCGACGTCCTGCCGTGAAGCGGCTCGAGATCCGCGGCGGCCGCGTCGTCACGATGGACGGCGATCGGCGCGTCCTCGACGGGGCGGTGTGCGTCGAAGGCGGGCGCATCGCCGCGGTGGGCGCGCCGCCGCCCGGCTTCGTCGCCGACGAGGTGATCGACGCCGCAGGCTGTTTCGTGCTCCCCGGCCTGGTGCAGGCGCACACCCACGTCTGCCAGACCCTCTGCCGCGGCGGCGCCGACGATCTGCCGCTCCTCGAGTGGCTGCGCGAGCGCATCTGGCCCTACGAGGCCGCGCTCGACGAGCGCGCGATGCGGGCCTGCGCGCGCCTCGCCGCCGCCGAGCTGCTCCTCGGCGGCACCACCGCGATCCTCGACATGGGCACGGTCCACGAGACCGACGCGCTCGCCGACGAGCTCGGCGCATCGGGCCTGCGCGCGGTGTTCGGCAAGGCGATGATGGACCACGGTGAGGGCGTGCCCGCCGGGCTGCGCGAGACGACCCGCGCCTCGCTCGACGAGAGCGACGCGCTCGCGCGGCGCTGGGCGCGCCCCGAGGTCCACGGCGGCCGGCTCGGCTACGCCTACGCGCCGCGCTTCGTGCTCTCCTGCAGCGACGGGCTGCTCGCCGAGGTGGCCGCGCGCTGCCGGGAGGGCGCCCGCGTCCACACCCACGCCTCCGAGCAGCTCGCCGAGGTCGCGCTGGTGCGGGCGCGCTTCCACGCCGACAACGTCGCCTGGCTCGACGGCGTGGGGCTCGGCGGGCCGCGCGTGGCGCTCGCCCATTGCGTTCACGTCACCGACGAGGAGCGCGCGCTGCTCGCCGCCCACGGCACGAACGTCGTGCACTGCCCGTCGTCGAACCTCAAGCTCGCCTCGGGCATCGCCCCGATCCCTGAGCTGCTCGCCGCCGGGGTGTCGGTGGCGCTCGGCGCCGACGGCGCGCCCTGCAACAACAACCTCGACGGCTTCCTCGAGCTGCGCCTCGCCGCGCTGCTGCACAAGCCGCGCGCCGGCGCCCGCGCCGTGCCTGCGTGGACGGCGCTCGAGCTGGCCACCCGAGGCGGCGCCCGCGCGCTCGGCCTCGGCGACGAGATCGGCTCGCTCGAGCCCGGCAAGCTCGCCGACGTGGTCGTCGTCGACGGCCGCGCGCCGCACCTCGTCCCGGGCGGCGACGCGGCGGCCACGCTCGTCTACGCCGCGCGCTCCTCCGACGTGCGCGACGTGATCGTCGACGGCCGGGTGCTCGTGCGCCGGGGCGGGCTCACGGCGGACAGCGGGCTGGATCGCGAGGAGGTGGTGGCGCGCGGGGTGGAAGAGGCGCGGCGGGTGGCGGGGCGGGTGCGCGGCTAGGCGCCGCGGTTAGAACCGGATCGCGCGGTAGTCGACGTCGCGGTCGTTCGAGGAGGCGCGGGTCTTGAGCACCTGCGACGCCGGCGTGGGCGCCGGACGGCCCACCGACGGGTGAGTCGTCGCGGCGGCGGCCGCGTGGGCGGGCAGCGGCGAGGGCGCGGTCACGCGGAGCGCCGCCGTCGGCATCGCCGGCTTCACCACCACCACGCTCTTCGCGGGCACGGCGCGGATCGGCGAGACCGGCCGCTCCGTCGGGCGCGGCACGACCCGCGCCCGCTCCGCCAGCACCGGGACCTTCGCCACCGGCGCCTTCTGCGCCACGATTACCGGCTTCGTCGTCGCCGCGGCGGGATGCGCCGCAAAGAACTCGGCGATGCGCTGCTCGACGAAGTCGCTCATCGAGAGGTCGATGCCAGCGCAGTAGTCGCGAAGCTTCGCGTAGGTGACGCCGCGCACCGAGATCGAACGCCGGGTCTGCTTCTTGGCCATGATCGCTCGCTCCTTTGCCGTTCGAGGGCTCCCTCGAGGAGGCAATCTGATCTCGTCGGATCCGTTCGTCAAGGGAAAACCTGGAATGTCAAGTTTTCATGTTGCAGATCGATCACTTCGGCGATTCTCCGTCGGAGAGCGACCATTCCGAGAATCGTTGCGCCGCACAATCCGATCGCCTGTGAATCGCAAAAACCGGATCAGTTTCGATCGGTTGCGAATCATTCGGCGCGCCCCCGCGGCGCCGGCCCCGCCCCCGATCACCGGCTGCGCTATGCTGCCCGCCATGAGGCGACTCGCCCTCCTCGCCGCGCTGCTCGCGCCGGCCCTCGCGGCCGCCCAGCCGGTGATGTTCCAGCTCCAGAACAACGTCCCGGCGGGCAAGAAGCCGACGCTCACCGTCACCGCGGTGGTGCGCATCAGCGACCTCGAGCTGCTCCTCACCCGCGAGGAGGACGGCGCCCACGTCAGCGAGCGGCGCGAGGCGCTCAAGCCGAACCAGTCCACCAGCTTCGCCATCGGCGACGGCGGGGCCGGGCGCTCGCACTGGAAGGGCCAGCTCACGGTGAAGATGGCCGGCAAGGACGAGGGCTGGGTGTCGGACCTCACCTTCGAGACGCTGGTCGTCGCCGAGCCGAAGGCGACGTGGCGCTACGATCACCTCGACCTCGACGCGCACAAGATGGAGTTCCAGCTCTCGCGCCCGGCGAAGAGCGCCGCGGTGGAGGTGATCGGCGAGGAGGGGGGCGTGGTGGGCGAGGGCGCCGCCGAGTACCACGGCGAGGCGCCCGGCCAGTGGCTGCCGATCGCGTGGACGCAGCGCGCCGGCAGCGCGATGGTGCTCAAGCTGCGCGCCACCGACGTCGACGGCTTCGCCACCAACGTGCAGCTCACCCCGTGGCAGCTGTCGATCGAGCACCAGGAGGTGAACTTCGCCAGCGGCAGCGCCGTGATCGAGCCGTCGGAGCGGCCCAAGCTCGACGAGGCGTACGGGAAGATCGTCGCCGCCGCCGACCGCGTGAAGAAGTACGTCAGGTGCACGCTCTACATCGCCGGCCACACCGACACCGTCGGCAGCCGCGAGTCGAACCAGAAGCTGTCGATCGATCGCGCGCGGGCCATCGCGCTCTACTTCAAGAAGAAGGGGCTGCCGCTGCCGATCTCCTACGCCGGCTTCGGCGAGGAGCAGCTGAAGGTGAAGACGCCGGACGAGACGGACGAGCTGCGGAACCGGCGCGTCGACTACGTGCTGACGGCGCGCGACCTGCCCGCGGGCGCCGAGAAGTTGTAGCGCCCTCGACGGATGGACTCCCCGCGCCGACAACCCCTTCGGTGCGCGTCCTCCCGGTGCTGCCCGCCGTCTGCGCGGCCGCGCTGCTCGGCGGCTGCTACAGCATGTCGCGCGCCGTGACCGAGGAGATGCTGGCGCGGCAGGGCCCCCCGCCTCGCGTGGACGCCATCGTCGTCCCCGGCTGCCCGGCGCTCCCCGACGGAAAGCCCTCGACGTGCATCCGGCGCCGCGTGTCGGCGGCGGTGGCGGCCTTCCGCGAGGGGCTGGCGCCGCGGCTCCTCTTCTCGGGCGGGCCGGTGCACAACGGCGCCAACGAAGCGCAGGTGATGGCGGACCTCGCGCGCAGCATGGGCGTGCCCGAGCGCGCGCTGCTCCTCGAGCCGCGGGCGCGCCACACCGTCGAGAACCTCCAGCTCTCCGCGAGCCTGCTCGAGGCGCGGGGCCTGTCGCGCGTGCTGATCGTCAGCGACGTGCTCCAGCTGCCGATGGCGGTGGAGCTGGCGCAGCGCGAAGGGCTCCGCGCCTGGGGCCGCCTCGCCCACCCCGACCTCCCGGCGCGGCAGGCGCGGCGGCGGGTCACGCTCGACGCGTGGGAGCCGATCCCGGCGGCCTGGTGGAAATGATCACCGTGCCGCGGCGCGGACCAGGCGGTCGCGGATCGCGTGGCGCAGGCCGCGCGCGTCGGGCGGCAGCTCGGCGAGGATCGGATCGACGCCCGCCTCGTCGAGGGCGCGCAGCGCGGCGAAGAGGTTGCGCGCCGCCTCGGCTTCGTCGCCCGTCGGGCTGAGCACGCGGACCTCGTCCACGCCGAGGCGCGCCCGCAACGCCGCGGCGTCGCCCGCCTGCGCGAGCACGCCGAGACGCTGCCCGCGTCGCTGGAACCGCGCCGCGGCGTCGTCGGGCAGCGGCCCGTCGAGGAGCACCACCTTCGCGCGCGGCGCGTAGTGGCTGGGGAGCATCCCGGGCGCCGCGGCCTCGCCCGTCTCGGTCGGGCGCGACGGCGTCACGCCCACCGCGCGCGCGATCTCCTCGACCGGCGTGCCGCCCGGCCGCAGCAGGGTCAGCGCGCCGTCGGGCGCCACCGCCACCACGGTCGACTCGACGCCGATCGGGCAGCGCCCCCCGTCGAGGATCATCGCCACGCGATCGTGCAGCTCGTCTTCGACGTCTTGCGCGCACGTCGGGCTGATGCGGCCGAAGCGGTTCGCGCTCGGCGCCGCCAGCGGCCGTCCGGCGCGCTCGAGCAGCGCCTGCGCCACCGGGTGCCGCGGCACGCGCACCGCCACCGTCGGCAACCCGCTCGCCACGAGGTCGGGCACGCGCGGCCCGCGCGGCAGCACCAGCGTGAGGGGGCCCGGCCAGAACGCGGCCATCAGGGTCTCCGCGCGCTCCCGCCCCGACGGAGCGAGCGCGCCGGCGGCGACCACACCGTCCTCCTCCAGCGCCGCGAGCCGCCCACGAGCGGCCGCCACGTGGACGATCAGCGGGTCGAAGGTCGGCCGCTCCTTGGCGGCGAAGATGCGCGCCACCGCAGCCGCGTCGAGCGCGTCGGCGGCCAGCCCGTAGACCGTCTCCGTCGGCACGCCCACCAGCTCGCCGCGCGAAAGGAGCGCGGCGGCGCGCGCGAGGTTCTCGTCGGTGGGCGGCGCGATCACGCGCCGGTCAGTCGGCCGAGGCGGCGATCTTCTCCGCCTCCTTGACCAGATCGTCGGCCGAAGAGGGCACCTTCACCCAGCCCGCGGTGTGCTCGCTGCGCAAATAGATCTCCGACGCCGGGCCGGCGCCCGACTGCCCCTCGGGCTTGGGCGGCGTGACCCGCCCAAGCTCGATGAAGCCGCGCTCCTTCCCGCGGTGCGTGTAGTCGAGCCGCGCGACCACCTGCGGCTCGCCGCCGGCCGGCTTCTCGTCGTGGCCGAGCACGTCCAACGACACCAGGCGCCACACCTTGTCGTGCCAGTTCTTCGCCATGTCGTCGGGCTTGGTCGGGTTCGCCTTCAAGGCGATCTTCGCCGCCATCGCGCTCTCGGCGTTGACCTGCACCAGCTCCTTCTTCTTGCCGCCCGCCGTCACCGTCAGGCCGTCCCACTCCGTGGGCAGGAACTGGTGCAGCGCGCGATCGATGAGCCGCGTGGAGGCGCTCTCGAGGTCGGCCAGCACGCCGCCGCCGAGGAGGTAGACCTTGCCGTCCCGATCGTCCTTCACGTAGGGATCGCTCACCCCGTAGGGCGACGTGCCGACGAGCAGCGTCGTCTGCCCGCCGCGGGCGGTGACGAGGATCTTCTTCTTCGGGGCGTCGAGCCCGAACTCCTTCAGCTTGTCGCCGCCGAGCGCGCCGAGGCCGCGCGTGGCGCGCAGCGGGGCGAACTTGTCGTACAGCTTCTCGGCGCTCTCGTTGCCGCGCAGCACGCGCTCGGGCGTCTTCGCGTCGCTGCGCGGGCCCACGTGCAGCCACACGCCGTCGCCCTTGTGCGCCGAAAGCTCGACCCAGCCCTTGTCGGTCTCGTACCGGATCGTGCCGAGGTCGTTGTGCGTCACGTCGAGCACGATCGCCTCGCCCGGGGCGCGCTCGGGCTCGCGCTGCCAGGTGGCCCAGGCGCCGAGCAGCCCGACGGCCGCCAGCGCGCCCTGCACCATCGCTCCTGCCGGTCTCATGCTGCCTCCTGCTTCGCGGCGGGCTCGCCCTTCTTGCCGCGCCGACGGCGGCGGGTGGCGAAAAAGCCCACCCCGAGGGTGAGCGCCGGCGCGACGAAGATCGTCGCGTAGAACCAGGTCACGTCCTGCTTCTTGGTGTGGGCGATCGGCACGTCGACCTCGCTCGAGATCTCGCCGGTGATCGCCTCGTCGCCGAGCAGCCACTTCATGCCGTCGATGACGAAGTAGGCGTTGCCGGGTGAGCCGCTCACCACGCCGTCGATGAGGATGTCGCTGTCCGCGACGACCAGCGCGCGCCCGTCGGTGCCCTTCGGGTCCTTCGCCTTGAGCGTGACCACGGCGGCCAGGTCCCACGGCTTGCGCTGCTCCTTGGGCGCGTCGAAGGCGAAGTTGCCGTCGAGGTCGTTCCAGGTGCTGGGCAGCGCGTGGACCGTGAAGTTGATCGACACCGCCGCCGGGTGGCCCTTGTCCTCCTCGAGCGAGCCGGCGCGGAAGAACACCATCGGCGCGCGCATGCCGAGCCTGCCGAGCGCCGTCACCGACGGGTGCGACGAGTAGCTGCCGCTGACGATGTTGGCGCGATCCGAGGACTGGTAGCTCTTGCGCGCGTAGACCTGATCGTTGGCCAGCGTCGTGGTGGAGAGCTTGAGGCCGAGCGGGCGGAGCAGCTCGGCCTCGTCGAGGCCAGCCTCGGGATCGAGCGCGACGAACAGGCGGCCGCCGCGCTCGACGTAGCGGTCGAGCGCCTGCGCCTCCTCGGTGAGGAGCGCCTTCTGCGGCCCGAGCACCAGCACCATCGCCGCGTCGGCCGGCACCTCGGTGGCGAGCCCATCGGCGGCGCCGAGGTTCTTCACCTTGTAGCCCTGCTGCTGCATCAGGTCGCGCAGGTCGCGGATGGTGCCGCGCTTGTCGGTGTCGCCCTGCGCATCCGCGCTGCGCTCGCCGTGTCCGACGGTGAGGTAGACGGTGCGCTGCGGCTTGGCGACGAGCAGCAGCCGCTTTTGCACCTCCTTGTCGAGGTTCTGCAGCTGCGAGCGCGCGCCCTCGAGGTCGAGGCCGAGCGAGAGCAGCTCGCGGCGCTTGTCGCGCGCCACCTGGACGATGCCGTTGCCCGAGA
Organism: Myxococcales bacterium; assembly: GCA_021784515.1. Taxonomy (GTDB): domain Bacteria; phylum Myxococcota_A; class Polyangia; order Palsa-1104; family SHYY01; genus SHYY01. The sequence goes on from JAJXSP010000030.1 coordinate 19,870, forward strand.
CGCCCAGCTCCTTCGCCTTGGCCAGGTCGACGGCGAAGTCGTAGTCGTGCACCTCGACGAGCTTCGACTCGCCGGCGAGGTCGTGGAAGTAGCCGGCCACCTCCTCGTGGACGTCGCTCGCCGGCGGGAAGAAGAGGTTCACCTGCACCGGCGCGTCGAGCGTGCGGGCGATCTTGCGCGTCGACTCGCCGGGGCGCGCGGTGCGGAAGTAGGAGAGGTCGACCTTCTTGTCGCGGCTGCTGGCGACGTAGTTCACCCCAAAGACGAATACGATCGCGCCGGCCAGCCCGAGGCCGGAGAGCGCGGCGTCGCGCAGCCGGCCGAGCTCGAGCTTCGGCGCGCGCGCCACCGAGGCGTAGGCCAGCTCGACGAGCAGCATCGGCAGCGCGGAAGCCATCCACAGCGCCGGCCACAGCGCGGCGAGCGCCACCTGCAGCTTCGGCGAGGAGCGCTCGAGGGTGCGGTCGAGGATCACGCCCGAGAGATCGGATTGCACGAAGTAGAGCGCGAGCGCGATGGCGCCCAGGCCGCCGAGCCCGAGGAGGATGTGCTCGACGGCGCGCACGTCGCCGGTCGACCTCCGCATGCGCAAGAGGCGCACGCCCTGCGCGATGGCGACCAGCGTCGCGCCGAGCGCGCTCAGCCAGCGCAGGCTGCCCGCGCCGATGAGCCGCTCGCCGACGAACACGGCGACCATGCCGCCGAACCACAACGAAGAAACCGCCCAGCTCCGTCCGCGCATGGCTACCTCCACCGCCGGGCTTCGAGGACCCGCGTCGCGCCGAAGAGCGACACGTAGGCCACCGAGAGGTAGTAGACGACGTCGCGCAGGTGCACGATGCCCGCCTCGAACGGCTCGAAGTGCTTGTTGTGCAGCGCCAGCGACATGAACACGTCGCTCAGCGGCCGCTCGGTGACGGTGGCGAGCTTCCACGCCGCGAGCAGCGCCACCAGCAGGCAGCCCGCGATCACGCCGGCGACGATCGGGATCTTGGTGAGCGTCGAGGCGAAGGTGCCGATCGCCAGCGCCGCACCCCCCAGCAGCAGCAGGCCGAGGTAGCCGCCGGCGACGTGGCCGTAGGAGACCTTGCCGTGGATCATGATCATCGCCGGCATGTACACCGTCGGCAGCGTCAGCACGGCGAGGAAGGCGAAGGCGCCGAGGAACTTGCCGACGACGATCTCGCCGTCGCGCACCGGCGAGGAGTACAGGAGGTTGATGGTGCCGATCTCGCGCTCCTCGGCGATGAGGCGCATCGAGATGAGCGCGGCGGCGATCATCGTCACGCCGCTCGCCACGTAGAAGAACTCGTGGAGCACCTGCGCCGAGCGCTTGTCGCCGGGCAGGACGAGCGTGTTGAAGAGCAGCCCGTCGAGGAACAGCACGAGCGCGATGATCAGGTAGCCGGTCCACGAGCGCAGGTAGAACGCGACCTCGCGCCGGGCGATGAGCAGGGCGGCTTTCATGCGTGAGACTCCTGAGCCGAATGAGCCGCGCCGGAGGCGCGCCCCACGGCGTCCCCTGGGTTCGGGGACCGGTTCTGGGTGAGCTTGAGGAAGATCGACTCGAGCTGCGAGGCGCTCTTGTCGACGCGCAGCACGTCCACGTTCCCGGCGACGAGCGCGCGCACGATCGCCGGCCGCAGCTCGGGCGCGGCGGCGATGCGCGCGGCGACGACACCCTCGGCCTCGCTCAGCACGTCGACGAGGGAGACGCCGGCGAGCGAGCCGAGCGCGGCCTTGAGGCTCGCGGCGGAGGCACGCGCCTCGACCTCGATCGCGGCGCCACCCCCCATCTTCGTCGACAGCTCCTGCTCGGTGCCCTGCGCGACGATCTCGCCCTGCTGGATCACCAGCAGGCGATCGCAGGTCTGGCTGATCTCCGAGAGGATGTGGCTCGACAGGAGGATGGTGTGGGCGCCGCGCAGGCCGCGGATGAGGTGGCGCATCTCGACGAGCTGCTGCGGGTCGAGGCCGGCGGTCGGCTCGTCGAGGATGAGCAGCGCCGGGTTGTGCAC
>JAJXSP010000436.1 GCA_021784515.1 Myxococcales bacterium
CCCGCGCGACGGCGATCGCGGGCGGCGTGCGCGTCGCCGTCGGAGGCGACGACCCACGGCGGCGTCTGCGCGGCGCGCGGCGACGCGATCGTCGTCACCGAGCGCCACCTCGCCGACGCGCTCGACGTGACGCGCGATGGGCCGCGCGCACCCTCGCCCGTCGGACCGGTGGTGCGTCGCGACGACGAGGCGCTCGTGCTCGCGGCGCCGTCGAGCTTCGCGGCGCTGCTCGACCCCGACCCGGCGCGCGTGCGCCCGCTCCCCGATGCGGACGGCCGAAGCAAGCCGCTCGACTGATTTTGCACCCGCCGCCCGGTTGCAGTATGGCAAGGGCGCCAACCCACAGGAGGTCGTGATGTCCCGTCGTCCATCGTTCGGTCGTTCGCTGCTCGCCGTCGGGCTCTTCGCGAGCGGCTGCGTCACCACCGGTACCTACAACGCCAAGGTCTCCGAGCTGACCGCCGAGAAGGAGAAGCTCGCCCGCGACGACAGCGCGCGCGAGAAGGCGAAGGTCGACGAGCTGAGCGCGAAGATCGCCACGCTCGAGGCGCAGCTCAAGGACACCGAGGGAAGGCTGAAGGAGACGAGCGACAAGCTCGCCGCGACAATCGATGCGCGCACGAAGCTCCAGAAGCAGCTCGACGATTCGACCGCGCTCGTCGGCGAGCTGAAGGGGCGGCTCGAGAAGCTGGGGCAGAACGTGGAGAAGCTCACCAGCGAGAAGGGCGCGCTGGCCGCCGGCCTCGACGACGCCAAGGTGCGGCTGGAGGAGCTGCGCAAGCAGAAGGCGGCGGCGGAGGCCTCGGCGGCGACGTTCCGCCAGCTCATCCAGAAGCTGCGCGCGATGATCGACGCGGGGCAGCTCAAGGTCGTCATCCGCGAGGGGCGCATGCTGATCGCGCTGCCCAACGACGTGCTCTTCGACTCGGGCAAGACCGACATCAAGGCCGACGGCAAGGCGGCCCTCGCCAAGGTGGCGCAGGTGCTCGCGACGATCCCGGATCGCCACTTCCTCGTCGCCGGCCACACCGACGACGTGCGGATCCACACCGCGCTCTTCCCGTCGAACTGGGAGCTGTCCACCGCGCGCGCCGTCGGGGTGACGCGCCTCCTGATCGAGAGTGGAATGAAGCCGCAGGTGCTCGCCGCGGGTGGCTACGGCGAGTTCGATCCGGTCGTCCCCAACGACAGCGACCAGCACCGCGCCCAGAACCGCCGCATCGAGATCGTCCTGCAGCCGAACCTCTCGGACCTGCCCTCGCTCGACCAGGTGGCGGCCGAGGCGGCCAAGCCCGCGAAGTAGCCCCACTCCTTCGTCGACGTTGACCTTGACGTTGTCGTTGTCGTTGACCTTGACGGCGACGGCGACGGCGACGGCGACGTGGCCGAACCCAACGGCCGGATACATCGCGTCCCGGTAGCGCGGGAAGATGCCCTGATGCGCTGCTCGCAGGTCGCCGCCGTCCCGTCGTCTACGCCGACGTCCGCCGGCCACGTCGCCGTCGCCGGCCACGACAACGCTCAACGACAACGTCGACGACGACCTGGTCGTTGACGGGGGACGCAGTCACATCGTCGGCGAGCGGCTGCGGGCCTCGGCCTCCTCGCGCTCCTGGCACTCCAGGCAGCGCGGCGTCCACGGGATCAGCTTGAGCCGGCCGAGCCCGATCGGCGCGCCGCACTCGACGCACTCGCCGTAGTCGCCGTGGGTGAGGCGCCGCAGCGCCTGCTCGATCATCTGGGCGCGCCGCGCGTCGCTCTCCGCGAGCGAGAGCAGGAGGTCGCGCTGCTGGGTGCGCTGCGACTCGTCGGCCTCGTCACCGACGCGCTCCTCGTCGGCGAGCAGCGGCCGCGGCGCGATCTCGTCGCGCACCTCGCCGTGGACGGAGCGGTAGAGCGCCGCCAGCTCACTCTCGAGGCGTTTTCGGAAGTCGCTGCGCTGGCGCTGTGTCACGGGTCACCTCTCCGAGTGAGAGGTGCATGCGGTGTGCCCCGGAGGCGGTGGGGCGCGCCGTCCTTCCTACATCGACATCGCCGCGCGCCGGAGCGGCGGGGCCGCCTCGACGCCGTCGAGCCGGTTCTTCAGCACGATGATCGCGTCGCGCGCGCGCGCCATCAGGTCCGGCAGGTCGGCCTCGGTGAGGCCCTTCACGGAGATGGGCTCGCCCACCAGACCGCGCATCGCCGACTTCTCCGACGAGAAGCGCCACGAGTGCTTCGGCAGCACACCCTTCGTCCCGGTGATCGCGAGCGGGAGGATGTCCACGCCCGACTCGAGCGCCAGCTTGAAGGCGCCCGGCTTGAAGTCGCGCACCGAGCCGTCGGGCGAGCGCGTGCCCTCGGGGAAGAAGAGCACCGACACGCCCTCGGCGAGGACCTTCCGCGCGCGGTCCATGCACTGCTGCACCGACGCCTTGTCGCCGCGACGGAGCGGGATGTAGCCGGCCTGGTGCATGAACCACCCCATGAAGGGGACCTTGAAGATGACCTCCTTGGCGATCCACTTGAAGTGGTGGTCCAGGTGGAAGGCCACCATGATGTCGCCCATCGACTCGTGGTTCGCGATGATGACGAAGTGCCCCTTGGGGACCTCACCCTCGACGGAGCAGGTCCACGCGGGGTTCACCTTCACGCACCAGCGCCCCCAGCGCGTCGCCCACCAGTGGCCGATCGCGCGCCTGCGGTCGAACGGCAGCGCGATCAGCGACGACGGCGCGCACACGGCGTACTCCGCGATGGTGACGCCGCCGATCCCCGCCCAGATGAGCGCCGACTTGACGGCGCCGAACAGCGGCACGTCGCTCGTGGAACCCTGGTCTGCCATGGGGTGCTCCTGGTGAACCGAACTACTTGTGCTTTTTGATCTTCGCCATCTGGGCGGCCTCGGCGGCCTCGCCCTTGAGCGCCGACGCCTCGAGCGCGGCGGCCGGCGACAGGAACTCGGCGCCCTTATCGTCGGTCATGCGCGTGAACTGCAGCAGGCCGTCGCTCATCGCGAAGCCGGTGGGCGAGTTGCGCGCGAAAGTGCCCTGGATGTCGTACTGTTTGCCGACGGTGATGAACGGTGGCTTCTGCTTCGGCATGAGGTAGTCGACCACCATCAGCGCCTTCTCCTTCTTGCCGTCGGGCTTGTCGGAGAGGAAGAAGTGCGGCTGGTCGCACAGCTTGCAGGTCTGCCCCTTGGGGCACACCGGGCACTGGTACACCTCGAGGAGGTACGCCTTGACCTTGAGGTCCTTGCCCAGATACTTGTCGATCTGCTTGCGGAGCCCGTAGATCGACATGGTGCCATCGGGATACTGCTGGGGCTGGTTGTCCTCGGCGAACGAGGGCGGCGGCGGCAGGTCCACCTTGATTGGCGGCAGCGCGGTGGCGCCCTCCTCGCCGCCGAGCATCGTCCCGCCCCCGGGGGTCTGGCACCCCGCGGCGAACGCCAGCACCGGCAGGGCGCGCCACGTCTTCCGAAGCAGTCCGTACATTCTCACCTCTCGTCGTCTCGTGCCGCCGGCGTGACCCTCACCCACGACGCCGTGCTGTTGGTATCACGCCGGCGGAAGCGCTGCAAGAGAGCGGGCTGCCTTCTCCTGGCAGCGATCTCGCTCGGCGCCTGCGAGGCGGAGCGCACGCCATCGCCAGCCCCTGCGTCGGCGCCCGATCTGGTGGCGGACGCGATCACCGACGGCGGCGCCGAGGCGGTCGTCCGCAACCGCCTGAAGATGACGATCGCCAGCGAGCCCGCGCACCTCAACCCCGACCTCGATCCCGACCAGTGGGGCTTCCGCATCGGCGACGCGATCTACGAGCCGCTGTGGCGCGCGCAGCCCGCTGGGGCCCCGCCGAAGGACGGGGGGGCCGAAGGCCCTCAAAGTGTTTCCTTCGCCCCGGCGCTGGCCGACCGCTTCTCCGTCGGCGACGAGGGGCGCTTCATCACCTTCCACCTGCGCCCCGGCGCGCGCTTCCACGACGGCGATCCGGTCCACTCCACCGACGTCACCTTCACCTACGACAAGCTGCGCGCCCGCACGACCCGCGCGCCGAGGGTGCAGGCCGCGCTCGCCGACCTCGACCGCGTCGAGCTGGCCGGCCCCGAGACGGTCCGCTTCTGGCTGGTGCGCCCCTCGCGCTGGCTCGAGCTGGCGATCGCCGAGATCGGCATCCTGCCGGCGCACGTCTTCGACCGCGGCGACATCAACTACCACGGCGCCAACCGCCACCCCGTCGGCACCGGGCCGTACCGGCTGCGCGAATGGGAGCGCGGCAAGCGCATCGTCCTCGAGCGCTTCGCCGGCTACGACGGCCCGCCGGCGCCGCTCGAGCAGATCGAGATCGCGATCGAGGGCGACGCCCAGCACGCGCTCGGCGTCGCACGTCGGGGTGAGAGCGATCTCTTCGCCGAGGTGCCGCCCGCCTGGGTGCCCGAGCAGCTCGATTCGCCGACGCTGCGCGCGAAGTTCCGGTCGCTTCGCGTGCCCGAGGCGCGCTTCGTCTTCGTGGCGTGGAACCTCGCGAGCCCGCCGCTCGGCGATCCCGCGGTGCGCCGCGCGCTCGGGCTCGCCGTCGATCGCGCTCGCGTGCTCGCCGACGCGCGCCACGGCCTCGGGCGACCGATCGCCGCGCCCGCGCTCGGCGGCGCCGAGGGCCCCGAGGTCCGCTACGACCCGCTCCGGGCGGCCGCGTCGCTCGACGGCGCGGGCCTCACGCGGAGCGGCGAAGGGCCGCGCATGTTCGCCGGCCACCCCCTGCGGATGACGCTGCTCGTGCCCTCCGGGACACACGAGTCGGCCGAGGCGGGCAAGCGCTTCGCCGAGGCGATGGGCAAGCTCGGCATCGGGGTGGACGTGACGACGGGCGACCTGCCGACGATCCTCCTGCGCATGCGGGCCGGGAAGTTCGACGCCGCGCTGCTCGAATGGAGCGGCCGCGACGACGACGACCTCGGCACGCTCTTCCGGTCGAACGGCTCGCAGAACTTCGGCCGCTACTCCTCGCGCGAGGTGGACGCGCTCCTCGAGGCGCTCCGCCGCCCCGCGCCCCAGGCCGAGCGGCAGGCGCTCTACGCGCGCCTCGGGAGCGCGCTCGACGTCGATCCGCCGGCGCTCTTCCTGTACGC
>JAJXSP010000437.1 GCA_021784515.1 Myxococcales bacterium
CGATCTGGCAGATCGACGCGACCGAGGCCTCCTTCGACGCCGACGCGCGGGCCTACGATCCGCTCGCCACGCTGCCGGGCGAGCGGGCGGCGTGGCAGAAGGCGCAGGGCGACGTGCTCTCGGCGAGAGCGCCGATCGCCGAGGTGCTCGCGCTCTCGCGCCAGGGCCGGGACGACGAGGCGCGCCGAGCGATGGCCGCGCTCGATGGCCGGTTCGAGGAGATCAGCGTCGACGTCGCGGAGCTGGTCCGGATCAACCGCACCGAGGCCGACGAGCAAGTGCGGTGCATCGCGGCGCTGCAGCGCTCGTGGATGATCTTCTTCACCGCCCTGATGGCGCTCGGCATCGTCGCCACGCTGATGGTCGCCTGGCGCGCGATCCGGTTGGTGCGCTTGCGGGAAACGCAGGCCGGCCAGTACGCCGCCGCGCTCGAGGAGCGGAACCGGGACCTCGACGCGTTCGCCGGGCGCGTGGCCCACGACCTTCGCGGCCCGCTCACGACCATCAGCCTCGCCGCGGCGGCGCTCGCCCTGAAGGCGCACGGCGAGGACTCGACGTCCTCCATCCTCCGCCGCGGCGTGACGCGGATGGAGAAGCTGATCGAAGACCTGCTCGCGCTCTCGCGCATCGACGCGCAGCGCGTGGGCGCCTGCGATCCGTCCCTCTCCGTTGCGGAGATCCGGGAAGAGCTCGGGCCGCGCCTCGAGCGCGAGGGCGGCACCCTGCGCGCGGAGGTGGCGCCCGCCAAGGTGCGATGCGGCGACGGGCTGCTGCGGCAGGTGCTGTGGAACCTCGTCGACAACGGGCTCAAGTACCGGCGTCCGGACGTGCCGCCCGAGATCGAGATCCGGGGGCGCGCGCACGGGCGGCAGTACGAGCTCTTGGTGTCCGACAACGGCGCGGGGATGTCGCCCGACGAGGCGCACAAGGCGTTCGAGCCGTTCTACCGCGCGCCGCGGGTGCACGAGCTGCCGGGCACCGGGCTCGGGCTGTCGATCGTGAAGCGGGTGATCGAGGCGAGCGGCGGAAGGGTGTCCGTCGACTCGCAGCTCGGGAGCGGGACGACGTTCGCGATTCGCCTGTCGCTCGACGGCCAGGGAGAGTGAAGGCGCGCGTTACGCGGGCAGCACGTCGGCGAAGACGAAGCCGTCGCGCTCGACCACCTCGCCCCCGACGGTGGCGATCGGCCGCGCGAACATCGGCCCGCCGCACGCGAAGGTGTGGAACTCGCCGTTCTCGCCGCACGGATCGACGCCCGGCGGGAGGTCGGCGAGCAGCGCCCCGTCGAAGGCGCGCCCGGCGAACGAGCGATCGAGCTTGCGCGGATCGACGCACGTGAGGGTGGCGCGCAGCCCGCCTCCGATCATGTCGCGCGCGAGCGCGTCGGTGGGGCGCTGCCAGAGCGGGAACGAGCAGGTCATTCCGACCTCGGCCATCCGCGCTTCGCGCCACGCGCGCAGGTCGGCGAGGTAGAGGTCGCCGAAGACGACGTGCGTGACGCCGGCGGCGCGCGCCTCGGCGAGCGCGCGGCTCATCTCGCGCTCGTACACCTCGTTCGGGCACGGCGACGGGATCGCCACCTTGCGGCAGGGCAGCCCGAGCGCGGCGGCCTGCGCGTCGAGCAGCGCCTCGCGCACGCCGTGCATCGACACCCGCCCGAACGCCGAGGTGACGGTGGTGAGGAGCCCGACGATCTCCACCTCGCCGGCGCGGCGCGCCTCGTGGAGCGCCCACGCGCTGTCCTTCCCGGTGCTCCACGACATGAGGGCCTTCGCCATCGCGCGACGATAGCCAACCGATCGCGGTTCGGCTACAAGGAGCGCGATGCGCGCGCCGCTCCGATCGCTGGCCGCCGCGGCGTGCCTCTGCCTCGCCGCCTCCGCCTGCTCCCGCCGCTCGCCCGAGGCCCCCGGCCTCCGCGCGCGCGTCGACGGGCTCGGGCGCACCGTCCACGTGCCGCCGCCCGAGCGCGTGAAGCGCGTGGTGTCGCTCGCGCCCTCGACGACCGAGGTCCTGTTCGCCATCGGCGCCGGCGGGCTCGTGGTCGGCGTCGATCGCTACAGCGACTTCCCGCCCGAGGCGCGCGCGCTGCCGCAGGTGGGCGCCGACGTCGATCCCAGCCTCGAGCGGATCCTCGCGCTCCACCCCGACCTCGTGCTGACCGCCACCTCGGCGAACACGCCCGCCACCGTCGAGGCGCTCGAGCGGCTGTCGATCCCGGTGTTCGTCAGCCGGAGCGAGTCGCTCGAGGAGATCTTCCGCGGCGTGCTCGACCTCGGGGATCTGGTCGGGCGCCGGCCCGACGCGGAGGCGCTGGCGGCCCGGATGCGTGCGCGCATCGCCGCGGTGGGCCGCCCCGACGGCAGCGCGCCGCAGAAGGCGCTCATGGTGGTGTGGCCCGAGCCGCTCATCGTCGCGGGGCGAGCCACCCACGTCGGCGACCTCCTGCGCGCCGCGGGCGCCGAGAACATCGCCGACGAGTCGCCGCTCGCCTGGCCCACCTTCAGCCTGGAGCGGGTGCTGGCGCGCGCGCCGTCGGTGGTGATCGTCGGGACGCACAAGGATGGCGTGCCGTCGCTCGCGTCGCTGGAGGCGGTGGCGAAGGCCCCCGACGGGTCGCGGCGGTTCCGGATCGAGCTGATCGACGGGGATCTGATCTTCCGCCCCGGGCCCCGCGTGGCCGATGGCGTCGAGCTGCTCGCGAAGATCCTCCGCGGCCGCTGATCGGGTCCGGCGTCAGGCCGGCCAGCGCTCGAGGATGTGGCGCGCGGCGACGTGGCTGTAGGCCATGATCGTCAGCGACGGATCGACCGACACCGCCGTCGGGAACACCGACGGATCGCAGACGTAGAGGTTGCGCACCGAGTGCACCTCGTGCCGGCAGTCGACCACCGAGGTCTTCGGGTCGCGCCCCATCCGGCACATCCCCGCCGGGTGCGGCGCCGCGAACAGCATCGAGCCTTCGCCGATCGCCACGCGATCGATCTTCGCGAGCTCCTTGTCGTCGTGGATGCGCGTGCCGACGAGGTCGGGGACGATCACCTCGCGCGCGCCGGCGGCGAGCAGCACGTGCGCCGTCTTCGCGAGCGCGTCGCGGATGATGAGGTCGTCGTCACCCGTGATGTCGTAGCGCCAGATCGGGCAGCCCTCGTCGTCGAGCGCGCACGATCCCGCGTTGACGTCGTCGGTCCAGCAAATCGACGAGCCGATGCGGTGCGCCTGCTCCATGAGCGCGCGGTGCTCGCGCCCGAAGCCGGGCAAGAACGCCGACAGCGCCGCGGGCGGCAGCTGGTTCGGGTAGAGCAGGTAGCCGCCCTCGACGTAGCGGCCGCCCTCGTAGCTCGCGAGGCGGAAGTCCATCGAATCGACCGCGGCAGGGATGTTGCGCCACATCACCACGTCGTGATCGAACAGCCCGAAGGTCTGCGGGCAGGGGTTCACGCGCAGGTTCCTGCCGAGCTGCCCCGACGGGTCGGGGATCTTCGAACGCAGGAGCAGCGGCGCGGTGCCAAAGCCGCCCGCTGCGGCGACGACGACCTTCGCGCGCACGCGCACCGTGCGTCCGCTCGGCTTGTTCGTGCGTCGATCGATGAAGCGCGCGGCCACGCCGATGGCCCGCCCGTCCTCGACGAGGATCGCCTCGGCCTCGCAGTCGGCGAAGACGCGCGCCCCGGCGGCGAGCGCGGCGGGGATCCCGGTGACGAGCTGCGACTGCTTGGCGTCGTAGGCGCAGCCCTGCATGCAGTAGCCCGAGCCGACGCAGTTCTTCCGCGCCTGCATCACGCGCTCGGTCCCGAAGCCGAGCCGCTGCGCTCCGAGCGCGAAGAGGCGGTTCATCTCGTTTACGCGCGCGTCCTCGGCGCGGTGCACGTTGAGGTCGCGCTCGATCCGATCGAACAGCGGCGCGAGCGTGGCCTCGTCGTGGCCCTCGACGCCGAACTTCGTCGCCCACAGCTCGATGCGATCGCGCGGGGTGCGCCACGAGTCGGCCCAGTAGTGCACCGAGGCGCCGCCCACGTTGTGGCCGTAGGTGAGCGCGAGCGTGCTCGTCGAGGAGACGTCGAGGCCGCGCCCGCCGTCGATCCGCGCGAGCATGTCGTCCTCGCGCTGATCGAAGTCGCCGCGGTCCATCAGGAAGAAGCCGCCGCGCTCGAGGAACAGCACCGACTTGCCGGCGGACGCCAGCTCCTTGCCGACGACGGCGCCGCCGCAGCCGGTGCCGATCACCACCGCGTCGACGCGCTCGTCGAGGTCGCGCTCGACGGCCCTAGCCTCGAGGACGCGCTCCTTCAGCGCGTCATCCATTCATGCTCCGCGGCGCCACGCGGCTGTCCGCCTCGGGCGGCGCCGGGATGGTGACCTTCGGGCCGTCGTAGTGGATCCCGGGCCAGGTGCGCTCGTCGCAGTAGTAGAAGTACAGCGAGACGAGGCGCAGGTTGGAGAAGACCTGCCGCTCGACGGCGCGACCGGTCGCCATCGCCGCGAGGCGGGCGTCCTGCTCCTCGGGCGGAAGGGTGGTGAAGCGCGCCAGCGAGCCGTGCACGACTCCGCCGTGCTCGACGACGAAGAGCGCGGCCTCGATGTCGCGCTGCAGCTTGCCCTGGTGGAACGACAGCTCGCGATCGATCCGCTCGGCGATGCGCGCCTGGCGTGCGGTCGGGGCGCCGGGGGTGGGCGCGATCACGCGGTCGCACAGCGCCAGCAGCACCGCCAGCTCCTTCTCCGAGAGCACCGCGCGCCGGTAGTCGGGCGGGACGAGCCGCGCGTAGCGGGCGTCGCTGCGTCGCATCACCCACGCGCCGCCGGCGATGACCGCGCCCGAGAGCAGGCCGAGCCGAAGGAAGCCGCGACGGGAGATCGGTGATCGCATGGAGGCGCCCCGCTCGATGACGACGGGAAACGATCGGCGGGCCGGCGCCTGCTGTCAACCGCGGGCGCGGGCCGACCTGCCGAAGGTGATCCAGTCCGGTGTTCGCCGGTGCCGCTCGTGGCGGCGTGGAGGCCGAGGAGGCGCCCTTCTCGTCGGGCGCCGGGAGGGTGGGGCAGGCGGTCGCTAGCCGATGATGCCGCAGTCGAAGAGGACCTCGAC